>DVHR01000047.1 GCA_018711925.1 Candidatus Coprenecus pullicola | reverse complement strand
GTCGCGATTGCTTTGCACAAAAGCAATTAACATGTGTAAACAAAATTGAAAAAACGATTTTTTGGGGATGACCTGGATATTGTATAGATTTGCATCGGAAAGTCCGTTAAAACGGCTAAAAACGCATAAAGATGGCAATACCCGAAATCAATATTTCAGACTATACGTACGATCTTCCTGAGGACCGCATTGCCTCCTATCCTGTGGCGGAGCGGGATGCCTCAAAATTGCTTATATATAATAAAGGTGTCATTTCCGACACAGTTTTCTCCCGCCTGCCGGAGATAATTCCATCCGACAGCCTGATGGTCTTCAACAATACCAAGGTTGTTCCGGCCAGACTCCTTTTCAGGCGGGCCACCGGGGCCTTTATAGAGATATTCTGCCTTGAGCCTGCTGAGCCGGAGGATTACAACCTGTGTTTCGCCTCTACCTCGACCTGCGTCTGGAATGTGATTGTCGGAAATAAGAAAAAATGGAAAGGCGAGCCGATAAAGTTGTATTTGCCTGAAAATCATGATGCTTCACTGGAAGCTATGGATTTGGAAGCTGTATTGGAGGGGGAGTCTGACGGAAAGGTCCAGGTGCGTTTGCGCTGGAGAGGCGGAGAGCCATTCTCAAAAGTTATGGAACTGTGCGGAAAAGTTCCTATTCCGCCTTATCTGCATCGTGATTCGGAAAGCATTGACAATGAGAGATATCAAACATTGTATGCATCGTATAGAGGTTCGGTGGCGGCGCCCACGGCCGGTCTGCATTTTTCGGAAAATGTGCTGAAAGAGTTGAATAGGAGAGAAATAGAGTGTGAGAATGTCTGCCTTCATGTCGGAGCTGGTACGTTCCTTCCTGTAAAAAGTGAGGCGATATCCGGTCACACGATGCATTCTGAGCCGTTCTCGATATCATTTGATACTTTAAATAGAATATATAACAATATTGATAAAAAGGATATTGTTGCAGTAGGCACTACTAGTGTCAGAACATTGGAGTCACTTTACTGGCTCGGAGCGGACTGTGCCGGATCTGCGGTATCGGGATGGACTCCGTCTCCTGTCGGACAGTGGGTTCCGTATGAGTCAGGGATAAAGGATGTGCCGGTTAAGGATGCTTTCGGTGCATTGCTGGAGTATTGTGAGCGGAACAATCTGGACCGTATCGTAGGGCGCACCAGGATAATTATCGTTCCATCATACCGTTACAAGGTGGTGACCAACCTGATAACCAATTTTCACCAGCCTAACAGCACGCTTCTGCTGTTGATAGCGGCTCTTATCGGGGAGGACTGGAGAAAAGTCTACGCTTATGCCCTTGAGCACGGATTCCGTTTCCTAAGTTACGGGGATTCGTCCCTGCTTATGCCCCGCAGATAGTTTGGCGGATAGGGGTTTTTTACGTACATTTGCCGCTATGAAAGCTTTTTAAAATGAGGAAATTAAAATTAGTCACGGCTCTGCTGCTCATTATTCTCGCCTTTTTCATGGCTGCGGGAACTTTTACTTTCCGCAGGGCCGGTAATGATTTTTCTACTGAAAAAGCTGTTCAGGATTTGAAGGTGATATCATTGGAACCTCATTCCGTACTGCATCCGGAAGAGCGGAATCAGGTCAGGAACTACCTATATGGCCGTTTGGAAGAAATTGGAGGCACTCCGGAGATATTGCGTTACGATACTATCGCCAACGTCTATTGCAAATTTGAGCCGCCCGGTCGGGACACGTCATGCTCTTATCTTCTTTTGGTGGCGCATCTGGATTCGCGGTTTCCTGAACAGACTCCACAAGGGATAGTATGTTCCTATGGTGCAGCAGATGACGGATATGGACTTGCAGTGATACTCGAACTTGTACGTGGTGCGTTGGAGTATGCTGAGGACTGGTGTCAAGGGCTGAAAATCCTGTTTACGGACTCGGAAGAGCGGAATCTGGACGGTATCAGATGCGCGTTGGAGAGGGACAATGCTCTGTTTGACAACGTTGGCTTGGCGGTCAATGTGGAAGCCAGAGGCGTGAAGGGGCCCGCTCTGCTGTTTGAGACATCGTCCGGCAATGCCGCCCTGATGGATTTTTATACGGAATATGCCCGGTATCCATATACGTATTCTCTGACATCGGCTGTGTATGATATAATGCCTAATTATACGGATTTCACTCTTTTAAAGCCACTTTTCCCAGGTTACAATTTCTCCGTGATAGACAACCTGCATTACTACCACAATGACAGGGACAATTTCTCCAATATCCATCCTGAGTCCATCGCCCATTACGGAGTGCAGCTGGCGCCTATGGTTAAGGAGTATCTTACGGGAAATCAATATTCGGACCCGGATTATTTTCGAAGCCGGGAGAACAAGGTCGTATTCACAATTCCCGGATTAGGGACATTCAGTTTCTCCAGGGCCGGTTACTGTCTGCTTAACGCGGTGACTTTGGCGTTATTCGTACTTACGCTGACTCTGTACGTCGTCACTGGGCGGATAAAGTTGCGAAAAGTCTTTTATAATTCGTTGACGATACTGGGCTGCGGTGTGCTCATAGCCGCAGTTGCTACGGGACTGGCATATGCTGCGACCCGTATTTCCGGAGTACCGTTTTCATTTGTCTCGACAAAATTCCTTTCCTGGGACTGGATACTGACCCTTGTTGTCATCGGTCTGACTGTCTGCTTATATATCTGGTTCTTTACATCAAGAGTGCGGCGATCTGAGAGTTTTGTATTCGAGCATGTTCTCGGACTGCTGCTGTTGATACTGGCGGTCTCGGCCGTGCTGCTTGTTACCGTGGGGGAGAATTTCTTCCTGTTATTGCCTGCTCTCTGTGCCATTGCGGCACTGCTGTTGCATATGTTTGTATATATGAACGTGATGTCACTGCCGGCATTGTTGCCTGTTGTACTAACAGGAGCATCGTTCCTGTACAATCTCTATACGGCATTGACAGTAGGTTCTTTAGGGATTATAATGTTTTTGGTGTACTTATATGCAATCATGGCAGCCTCACTTGTGAGGTGCTTTATGTATCAAAGAAGATAATATGAACAAGGACTATTCCAATATCATGCCTTATGACGACAGGGAGACCTCTGACGCTCTGAAAAGAGTGGCATCAGCTCCTGAACTGAAAGCCATATCGGACTTCCTTTACGGGCCTGAGCACGAGACTGAACTAAGAAACAGGCTCCGCGGCCTTGACGGAGTGTATCAGTTTCAGTCATCAGTAATGGCGGGAGTCATACAGGCTATCATAGACAAGACCTCCTCCGGACTTTCCGTGAATGGGCTTGAATATCTTCAGGACGGGAGAAAGCACGTGCTTGTCTCCAACCACAGGGATATCATCCTGGATCCGGCGATTATCCAGCTGGTGCTCTTCAACCATCATATTTCCACAACAGAGATAGCCGTAGGAGACAATCTTATAGCCAATTCCCTTATCGAGGACATATTCCGCTCCAATCGCATGATAAAGGTAATAAGAGGGGGGACACCGAGGGAGAAATATCTCTCGTCATCCCTTCTGTCGTCGTATATGCGGGAGAATATTACCTCGGACAGGTGCTCGGTGTGGATAGCCCAGCGTAATGGCCGTTCCAAGGACGGGCATGACGTTACCGAGCAGGGGCTCCTGAAGATGTTCGAAATGAGCGGCAGCGGGGACTTCGTCAAGGATTTCAAGGAACTGTCGATACTTCCCATTGCCATATCTTATCAGTATGAACCCTGCGATTTCTTGAAAGCCAGAGAGTTGTATATATCCAGACGAGAACGGTATGTCAAAAAACCGGGGGAGGACACAGTCAGCATACTGACTGGTGTAAGGCAGGATAAAGGCAGCATTGCATTCCATTTTTGCCCGGAAATCACAGAGCATGAGTTGTCA
The DNA here is from genome assembly GCA_018711925.1 of Candidatus Coprenecus pullicola. Lineage (GTDB taxonomy): Bacteria > Bacteroidota > Bacteroidia > Bacteroidales > UBA932 > Coprenecus > Coprenecus pullicola. Next base: position 29,246 of record DVHR01000047.1, on the reverse strand, counting down.
GAATGTGCGTCGTATGAGAAGAACGAGCGGTTCAAGGCGCTTGCTGGTGTCATTGACGGCAGGATATATGACAATTACCGTCTGTGGGATACCAATTACATGGCTTATGACATGCTTGAGGGCGGAGAGACATGCGCTTCCCGCTATACGCCGGAGAGCCGTGAGCATTTCCTGCAGCGTATGGAAAAGGGCCTTTCCGCCGTAGTGGAGAAAGACCCTGATATTGATAGGGATGAGTTGGCGGAAATATTTCTCTCTATCTATGCTAATCCTGTACGTTCCGTACGTGCACGTCAAGCTGGGGATAGGGGAACGTCATGCCCTGCTTAGGGAAATCCTCGTAGATGAGCTTGTTGATGTCGAAATACAGGCCCCAGTAGTCGCTGTTCTTCGTCCATGCCCTGGCTGTCAGGATGATGGCGCTGTCCCCAAGCTGTGAAAGGGCGGCGAACGGAGGTTCCGGTGTATCCAGGACTCTGGGATCCTTGCTGAGATAGTCTTTCAGCAGCGCGATACCCTTTTCCGCGTCATCCCCGTATGATACGCTGATGTTCCAGTCTACGCGTCTGAGTTCGGATGTGCTGTAGTTCTGGATGTTGCTGTTGGCGACTGAGCCGTTGGGCAGATGCACAATCTTATTGTCCACTGTGTGGATCTGGGTGGAGGTGATGTTGATGGCGTCCACGGTGCCGCTGAATCCGTTGGCGTCGATGTAGTCGCCCACTTTGAACGGCTTGAAGAGCAGCAGCATCACTCCGCCTGCGAAATTCTGCAGGGTGCCGCTCAGTGCCATGCCGACAGCAAGGCCTCCTGCAGCCAGAAGTGCCGCGAACGTGCTGGTGGGTACTCCGAGTATGCTGACGACAACTATGAAGAGAATCACCGTCAGCGAGATGTTGACAAAACTTACTGTGAATGTGGCGAGGGAAGGATCGACTTTCCTTTTGGAGAATACTTTGCGGAGAAGTTTCTTAACGCGCCGTATAATCCATGCTCCCAGTAGGTAGAGCAGTATGGCGGCAAGGACTTTCAGGCCCCATTTGATGACGCTCTCAGTAACGGATGCGAAGATATCATGGCCGCTCATTGTGGATAGTTTGTGGATGGTTTCGCTGATTTCCACCGCAAGTGTGTCGGATGGATCGGGTGTCAGGTCTATTTGAGGTATCATAAGATTGATATTTGTAATAATATTGGCAAATTTACTTAACTTTTATTACATTTGCTAATTGAAAATTTATAAAAACTATCTTTGATGAAAAAGGAAATATCATTGGATCAGGCCGTCTCCATGGTGAAGGACGGTATGACCGTCATGGTCGGAGGGTTTCTTGGCGTAGGCGCTCCTCTCCAGATCATGGACGCGCTTGCAGAAAGTGGCGTTAAGAATCTGACTGTTATCTGCAACGATACGGCGTTTCCTGACAAATCTCTCGGAAAGCTGGTCGTCAACAAACAGATCAAAAAACTCATTGTCTCACATGTCGGTACCAATCCAGAGACCGGCAATCAGATGAATGCCGGAGAACTGGAAGTGGAGTTCTCGCCTCAGGGTACTCTCGCTGAAAGGATACGTGCCAAAGGTGCGGGCCTTGGCGGAGTGCTTACCACGACCGGTATGGGTACTCTCGTGGCCGAGGGTAAGCCTGTGGTAAACGTGGACGGCAAGGATTACCTGCTGGAGAAGCCTCTGGGAGCCGATATCGCTCTGCTGGGCGCATCCATAGCCGATGAGTCAGGCAATCTGGTGTACAAGGGCACCACTCAGAACTTCAACCCCGTAATGGCCATGGCTGCGGATCTCGTAATCGTAGAGGCCGAGAAAGTGGTTCCCGTAGGGGAGATAGCTCCCGAGGCAGTCCATACCCCGGGTATTTTTGTGAACTATATTTATAAAAGGAAGTAATCATGGGAGCAAAATCACTTATCAGAATGCGTATGAGCTGCCACGACGCACATTACGGCGGCAATCTTGTTGACGGAGCAAAGATGCTCCAGCTATTCGGAGACGTAGCCACCGAGCTGCTGATTATAAATGACGGAGATGAGGGACTTTTCAAGGCTTACGACAACGTTGAGTTCATGGCGCCAGTATACGCAGGTGACTATATCGAGGCCGAGGGCGAGATCGTGTCGGTGGGCAATACCTCCCGCAAGATGGTCTTCGAGGCCAGAAAGGTGATAGCACCCCGTCCTGACGTGTCGGATTCGGCTGCGGACGTACTCACAGAGCCTATAGTTGTCTGCAGGGCAAGCGGTACATGCGTGGTGCCCAAGAAATGCCAGAGGAAATAACAATATCACTATCTTATATGGAAAAATTGATAATCACTGCCGCTATCTGCGGAGCGGAGGTGCTCAAGGAGCACAATCCCGCTGTGCCTTACACCGTGGAGGAGTGCGTCAGAGAGGCTAAGTCGGCTTATAATGCCGGTGCTTCCCTTATCCATCTTCACGTACGTGAGGATGACGGTACGCCTACTCAGAGTAAGGAGCGTTTCAGGGTAATCATTGAGGCGATCAAGAAGGAGTGCCCCGATGTGATCATCCAGCCCTCTACGGGAGGAGCTGTCGGCATGACGAACGACGAGAGGCTGCAGCCCACCGAGCTGCTTCCCGAAATGGCAACCCTCGACTGCGGTACTCTTAACTTTGGTGGAGATGACATCTTCGAGAACACTGAGAACACTATCAAGTATTTCGGACAGAGGATGATAGAGCGCGGCATCAAACCTGAGCTCGAAGTCTTCGACAAGTCCATGATAGACATGGCTCTCAGACTGCACCGCAAGGGATATATTCAGGCGCCCATGCATTTCGATTTCGTGATGGGAGTCAACGGAGGTATCGGAGGAGAACTCCGGGATTTCGTATTCCTGCGCGGCAGCATACCCTCTGACGCCACATATACGGTGGCCGGTATCGGACGCTACGAGTTTCCTCTGGCAGCTGCCGCAATCATCGACGGCGGTCATGTAAGGGTGGGTTTCGAGGACAATGTGTACCTGAGCAAGGGTGTCCTGGCAAAGTCCAACGGAGAGCTGGTGGAGAAGGTGGTCCGCATCGCCCGCGAGTTCGGACGCGAGATCGCCACACCGGCCGAGGCACGTCAGATCCTTTCGCTGAAACCACTTAATTAATAACTTTGAATCAGAATAATCAACAATCATAAAACTACAAAATTATGGCACAGAAACATGGAAATAAATACGGAGTTCACAGAGTGATTTCACCCAAAGGTGTGCTCCCTCAGCCCGCTGATAAGCTGGACAACAATATGGACGAGATCTACGACAACGAGATTCTCATTGACGTACAGACCCTCAATATCGACTCGGCCTCATTCACCGATATCTCCAACCGCGCCGGTGGCGACCCTGAGAAGATCAAGGAGATAATGCTGGATATAGTGGCAAAGCAGGGCAAGCACCGCAATCCCTGGACCGGTTCGGGCGGAATGCTTCTCGGAACAGTGGAGCAGATCGGTGACGCGCTAAAGGACAAGATCGACCTCAAGGTAGGCGACAAGATCGCGACTCTCGTATCCCTTTCCCTTACTCCTTTGAGAATAGACAGGATCAAGGAGATCCGTGCTGACGTGGACCAGGTGGACATCGACGGTAAGGCTATCCTGTTTGAGAGCGGTATCTACGCGAAGATTCCATCGGATCTGCCCGAGAAACTCGCCCTTTCCGCACTTGACGTGGCCGGTGCTCCAGCCCAGACAGCCAAGCTGGTCAAACCTGGCGACACTGTCCTGATCATCGGAGCCGGCGGAAAGTCCGGAATGCTCTGCTGCTATGAGGCCAAGAAACGCGCCGGAGTTACCGGTAAGGTTATCGGTCTATGCCACAGTGAGAAGAGTACCAAGAGACTTCAGGATCTCGGATTCTGCGACTATGTATTCTCTGCAGACGCAACACAGGCCGTGCCTGTTCTCGAGAAGATCGAGGAGCTGACTAAAGGCCAGATGTGCGACATCACTATCAACAATGTGAATATTCCAGATACAGAGATGACCTCGATCCTCTGCACGAAGGATACCGGTATCGTATATTTCTTCTCCATGGCTACCAGTTTCACTAAGGCGGCCCTCGGAGCTGAGGGTGTGGGCAGCGACGTGACCATGCTTATCGGTAACGGTTATACCAAGGGGCATGCCGAGATTACTCTGCAGGAACTCAGAGAAAGCGAAAAACTCAGAAAGATATTTACAGAACTCTACGCCTGATAGTTTGCCATGGAAAACCGTTCGCGTAGAAAGATACTGTTCCCCGAGGTTACGGACGAGCAGTGGAATGACTGGAAATGGCAGGTCAAGAACCGCATAGAGACTCTTGACCAGCTCAAGAAATACATTAAGCTCACTCCGGAGGAGGAAGAGGGGGTCCGCAAGACCCTCTCCACCCTCAGGATGGCAATAACTCCTTACTATCTCTCGCTTATTGATCCGGACGACCCTCATTGTCCAATCCGCAGGCAGGCCATACCTACTGCTGCAGAGACTTTCCAGGCCCCCGAGGACCTGCTTGATCCCTTGCATGAGGACGAGGATTCTCCGACACCCGGCCTGACGCACAGGTATCCTGACAGAGTACTGATGCTTATTACCGACATGTGCTCGATGTACTGCAGGCACTGTACCCGCCGCCGTTTCGCCGGACAGAAAGACGCCGAGTCACCCAATGACAGGATAGAGAAGTGCATCGAATACGTAGAGAGGACTCCGGTTGTCCGTGACGTACTGCTCTCCGGAGGTGACGCCCTGATGGTCAGCGACGCCAAGCTGGAGTACATCATCAAGAGACTTAGGGCCATACCCCATGTGGAGATTATCCGCATCGGTTCCCGTACACCTGTCGTGTGTCCTCAGAGGATTACCGACGACCTGTGCAACATGCTGAAGAAATACCACCCGATATGGCTCAACACCCACTTCAATCATCCAAACGAGGTTACTCCGGAGTCTGCTGCTGCATGCGCCAGACTTGCCGATGCAGGTATTCCTCTCGGAAACCAGTCCGTTCTTCTTCGTGGAGTCAATGACTGTGTTCATGTCATGAAGCATCTCGTGCATGAGCTGGTCAAGATGAGGGTAAGACCTTATTATATCTACCAGTGCGACCTGTCGATGGGACTCGAGCATTTCCGTACTCCGGTATCGAAAGGCATAGAGATTATCGAGGGACTCAGGGGACATACCTCCGGTTTTGCCGTGCCCACGTTCGTCGTGGATGCTCCGGGCGGAGGAGGCAAGACCCCCGTGATGCCCCAGTACGTCATATCCCAGTCGCCGGGCAAGGTGGTTCTCAGGAACTTCGAGGGTGTGATTACCACTTACACGGAACCGCCCGAGTACCATTCCGACTGTCATTGTCCTGAATGCGAGGCCAAGAGGGCAAAGCTGGAGGGTGTCGCCTCGCTGCTTGAGGGCGAGAAGATGACCATTGAACCTACTGTCCTCAAGAGAAGGGAGAGACATCACAGTAAATAACGTAGATTAGATGCCATTTGTCCATGAGCTGTTGAATTACCGGAGTGTAGCAGTGGTCGGAATGGAGAAGAATTGCGGCAAGACAGAGTGCCTCAATTACATTATCCGCCGTCTGCCGCTGCATGAGCGCAAGGTGTGCGTGACATCCATAGGACTGGACGGGGAGAGGACTGATCAGGTCACAAGGACTCCCAAACCGGAGATAGTGCTCCGCGAGGGTATGTTCTTCTCCACATCCGAGACCCATTACAGGGCCCGCAGGATGGTGTCCGAGATTGTGGATATATCCGATGAGACAACGGCATTGGGAAGACTGATAACTGCGAAGGTGGTCTCGGAAGGGAAAGTCATCCTTTCGGGGCCTTCTTCGACAGCTTCCCTGAGAAGATGGATGAGCGGCATTGCCGGTTTCGGTATAGACCTTACGATAATAGACGGGGCGCTTTCGCGGAAAAGCAGCGCCTCTCCTGCTGTAAGTGATGCGATGGTCCTGGCGACGGGTGCCGCGCTTTCTTCCAGCCTTCCTACACTGATTGACCTTACGGCTTTTTGTGTCACTATGATACGCCTGCCGTTGGCCGGGACGCCCGGGGATGCCGCACATACCGTCACGGTTTCTTCAATGGCTTCCGATATCGGAATCGGAAATGATGTGGAAAGGGTGGAAGTGACTGGAGCTCTGACTGACAGACTGTTGTCTCGTCTGACGCAGGAAGGCGGTGTGGACAGGTACGAGGTAGTGGTGGAGGATTTCACCAGGATATTCGTCACTCCCGGTCAATACCGCAGTTTTGTCCGTGCAGGAGGAAGGCTTGGAGTCCGCAGACGCACAGTGCTGTTGGCCGTATGTGCCAACCCGCTGGCTCCCAATGGCTATCGTATGGATTCGGAACTCTTGTGCGCAAGACTTTCCGACAACTTGCAGATACCGGTATACGATATAAAGAGACATGAAGCTTAGAGATATCATAGATTCGCCATGCGGTCTCAGGTACATGATAGAGACTCTTCCGGTAGCGTCCGGGTATTCTCTCAGGTATCTGATGGACTCTACAGCCTGCTCGACCGAGGAGGAGGTTATGGAAAGCTATGCCGCTTTGCACAGTTTCCTTCCGGCAGCCTCTGACGGCAACCTGGTGGCTATGCTTCATTCTGAGCTTTGTACGCTTAAAAATATCTCCAGCACATTAGACAGACTGGAGTCGGCCTGTACCGTGGACGACATCGAGTTGTTCGAGGTCAAGCATCTTATCATGCTTGGCCGCAGAGTATCAGCCCTGCTGTCGGCTTCAGGATGGCCCGCCCTGTCTCCTGATGTGTCATTTACGGACAGTCCGCTGTCAGTACTTGATCCTGACGGTACCGGCATAGCCTCGTTTTACATTTACGACTCCTATTCAGCCGAACTGGCCGGTCTGAGACTGCGTCTGGGCCGGGAGACAGATCCCGATGCGCGGGAAAGTCTTATGAGAGAGGAACAGCAGGAGGAGAGCCGTATAAGGACCGGTATATGTGAGGATCTCAGGCCTTCGGTTCCGGCTCTGAGGAAGCTGATGGAGTCATTGGCAGTCCTGGATATAACCTTTGCCAAGGCGGTACAGGTGAGGACAATGAACCTGTGCATACCGGTCTTGACTTCAGGCAAGACTGTATATAAAGGCATGTATCATCCTTATATAAAGTCTGTTCTAGAAAAGAGCGATAAGGAGTTTACTCCCATAGACATTGACTTTGGAGACGAGCCGGTGGTCATAATAGGTGCCAATATGGGAGGCAAGACCGTTGTCCTGAAGATGGCGGCCCTTTGCCAGTATCTCTTCAGCTTCGGTATGGGGATTCCAGCCGAATCAGCGGAGATAGTGCTGAAAAAGCGTGTATTCTTTATATCCGGGGATGCTCAGGACATGGGGGCCGGCCTTTCCTCGTTTGCAGCCGAGATGACGGCTATCGACCAGGTTGTCCGTGCTTCGGAAACGGAAGGGACGGACATAGTGGCCATGATTGATGAGCCGGCAAGAAGTACCAATCCCATTGAGGGTACGGCTCTTGTGGAGGCTCTGCTAAGGCTGATGGAGGGCAGGAGCGCGGCTATGTTGCTTACGACGCATTACAATATATCCTCCGCATGCTGTCGCAGACTGCGTGTTGCCGGAGTTGAGAATGGAAAGATGAATTACCGGCTCTGCCCGGCTCCTGACGGGGCTGTGCCCCACGAGGCCTTGAATGTGGCGGAGTCATTGAATATTTCTCCCGAATGGATAGGGGAGGCAAAAAAACTATTGAAACATGAATAGCAAATTAGGATTAGATTCTAAGAAGGTGGCGTATGCCAGGCAGCTTGCGGCAAATGTGGCTGCCGATGTCCAGCGTTTTGTGGACGGATATACCACTGTGGCAGTGGAAAGGACACTTTGCCGTCTGCTCGGAATAGACGGAGTGGATGCCAATGCCGTACCTCTGCCCAATGTCGTAGTGGACAGTCTCAAGGCTGCCGGTGTGTTGGGCGACGGTGCGTTGTTCTATGTCGGCAATGCGATGGCTGTAACAGGCAAGACTCCTATGGAGATAGCTGAGGAGACAGCTGACGGCAAACTGGACATAACAAAATTGGAAATCCGCCCCAAGGCTGAGATAGACAGGGCTCTTGAGACTCCGATAAAGGCTTCTGTGGAGAAGATAAAGGCCCGCAGGAAAAGGCGCGAGGACTATATAGAGAAAATAGGCGAGGGGCCCAAGCCTTATATATACGTCATAGTGGCCACCGGCAATATCTACGAGGATGTGGTACAGGCCGAGGCCGCCGCACGTCAGGGCGCCGACATCATCGCCGTTATCCGCACTACAGGTCAGTCGCTGCTGGACTATGTGCCTTACGGAGCCACTACTGAGGGATTCGGCGGCACTTACGCTACCCAGGAGAACTTCCGCATCATGCGTCAGGCTTTGGACAAGGTAGGTGAGGAGGTAGGACGCTATATCCGCCTGTGCAACTATTGCTCCGGCCTGTGTATGCCCGAGATAGCCGTTATGGGTGCCTTCGAGGGACTTGACGTGATGCTGAACGATGCTCTCTACGGCATTCTGTTCCGCGACATCAACATGCAGAGGACCATGATCGACCAGTTCTTCTCAAGGGTCATCAACGGTTTTGCAGGAGTTATCATCAATACAGGCGAGGACAATTACCTGACCACGGCCGATGCTGTCGAGGCTGCCCATACGGTGCTTGCTTCGGACATCATCAACGAGCAGCTTGCACTCATCGCCGGCCTGCCTGAGGAGCAGATGGGACTCGGACACGCCTTTGAGATGGACCCGATGCTGGAAAACGGCTTCCTGCTGGAGCTGGCGCAGGCCCAGATGGCCCGCGAGATTTTCCCCAAGGCTCCGCTCAAATACATGCCTCCCACAAAGTTCATGACCGGAAACATCTTCCGCGGCCATATCCAGGACGCCCTCTTCAACATGGTGGGTATCTGGACCAATCAGGGCATACAGCTTTTGGGTATGCCTACCGAGGCCATTCATACTCCTTTCATGTCAGACCGTTTCCTTTCAATTGAAAATGCCAAGTACATCTTCAACAATATGAAGAATATCGGAGACGAGGTGGAGTTCAAGGAGGGAGGTATCATACGTACACGTGCCAAAGAAGTGCTGGACAAGGCCATAGAACTGCTGGAGAAACTGGACAAGGAAGGTCTGTTCACAGCCCTGGAGAAAGGTATCTTCGCTGACGTGAAGCGCCCTCGCAATGGCGGCAAAGGGCTCGACGGCGTCACCCCTAAGGGGCAGAATTACATGAATCCGTTTATTAAGATAATGTTAGGAGGAAAATAATATGAGTGGCGGTTTATATTCAATGGAGGAGAAGGATTACGACAAGAATCTGAACCTCAAGGCAATCAAACCCTACGGGGACACCATGAACGATGGAAAGGTGCAGCTCAGCTTCACACTTCCGGTGCCGGCTGGAGACGAGGCCGTGGAAGCAGCTAAACAGCTCATCAAGGCCATGGGGCTGAACAATCCCCAGGTGGTATTCTATAAGGAGCTTACTCCGGGCTTCACGTTCTTCAACTGTTACGGTTCGGCCACTCAGACAGTGGATTTCACGGCCATTCATGTGCCTAAAGTCGAGTCAAACGTCATGGACATGCCCGCGACGGACGAGTACATCAGGGAGAACATAGGACGCAAGCTGGTAGTGGTGGGGGCAAGCACAGGCACCGATGCCCATACGGTGGGCATAGACGCCATCATGAACATGAAGGGATATGCCGGACATTATGGCTTGGAGCGCTACGATATGATAGATGCCTATAATCTTGGCAGTCAGGTACCTAACGAGGACTTTATCGCCAAGGCGGTGGAACTGCATGCCGATGCCCTTATAGTCTCGCAGACAGTGACCCAGAAGGACATCCACATCAAGAACCTGACCGAGCTGGTCGAGCTGCTCGAGGCAGAGGGCCTGCGCGACAAGGTCATCCTGGCTTGCGGCGGTCCCCGCATCACTCACGAGCTGGCCAAGGAACTGGGGTATGACGCCGGTTTCGGTATGAATACCTATGCCGACGACGTGGCTTCGTTCATAGCCGAGGAATATGTGCGCAGACACAATAAACAATAATCACTAAATACATTTTACAATGGACAAGAATCAGATCAGAGAGGTGATAGCCCGCAGGGCTGCCCTCGAACTAAAAGACGGTGATGTCGTGAATCTCGGCATCGGACTGCCTACCATGATACCTGACTTTCTTCCTGAAGGAGTGTCGGTAATTCTCCAGAGCGAGAACGGTCTGGTCGGCATGGGACCTACTCCAAAACCAGGAGAGGAGAACCCCGACCTCATTAATTCAGGTGGTGGATATATCACCGCCGTACCCGGTGCGTATGCTTGCAGTTCACTGGCTTCGTTTGAGATTATCCGTGGCGGTCATGTGGACGTGACTTTCCTCGGTGCTCTTGAGGTGGACGAGAAAGGAGACCTGGCCAACTGGATCATACCCGGCAAGAAGGTGCCCGGAATGGGAGGCGCCATGGACTTGCTCGTGGGTGCGAGAAAGGTCATCCTGACCATGGAGCACACTGCCAAGGGCAATCCCAAAATCCTGAAGAAATGCCGTCTGCCTCTTACTGCTGCAGGACAGGTCAATATGATCATCACTGAGATGGGCGTTATGGACATTACCTATAAAGGCATCGTCCTGAGGGAGATCAATCCTGAGTTTACCGTGGAACAGGTTCAGGCTGCCACCGAGGCTCAGCTCATCATTGACCCCGATTTAAAACCTATGCGTCAGTAATATTACTGTAAGATGGATTATAATTTTCTCAAAATAGAGACTCCTGAGGCCGGCATCTGCATCCTGACCATCTCTCATCCGCAGTCGCTCAATTCCCTGAGCAGACCGGTGCTGGAGGAGATCAACAGTTTTGTGCTGGACTTGCCTGAAGGTACTGCCGTGCTGATAATCCGCGGAGACGGCCCGAAGTCTTTCGTGGCAGGTGCCGACATATCCCAGATGGCTGGATTTGATGCTGAGCAGGGGTTGGATTTCGGCCGTTTCGGAGCCGAGGTGTTCCGCAGGATAGAGGAGTTGCCGATACCTGTTATAGCGGCCGTGAACGGCTTTGCTCTCGGCGGAGGCTGCGAGCTGGCGATGGCCTGCGATATCCGTATCGCCTCAGAGAAGGCCAAATTCGGTCAGCCGGAGGTGAAGCTGGGTATCATTCCCGGTTTTTCGGGCACTTACCGTCTGCCCAAGCTGGTGGGACAGGGCTATGCCAAGGAGATGATCTACTCCGGCAGGGTAATCAATGCCGCAGAGGCTCTGCGCATAGGACTGGTCAATCATGTATTGCCCCCCGAGGAGCTGATGGACTATGCCCTTAGTCTGGCCCGTGACATCATGGCCAATGCACCCATAGCGGTACGCAAGGCCAAGGCCTGCATCAATGCCAATTACGACATGGATGAGACAACGGCTCTCGCAACCGAGAACCGCGCTTTTTCCGAGTGCTTTGCAACAGAAGACCAGAAAACGGGCATGAAGGCTTTCCTGGAAAAAGGCAAACCAGAATTTAAGAACAGATAAAACACTGACAGTTATGACAATAGAAAAAATTTCCGTAATCGGAACCGGAACAATGGGCTCCGGCATCGTCCAGGCTTTCGCACAGGCCGGACGCAAAGTCACCATGAAGAGCCGCAGCGAGGCTTCCAACGCCAAGGCTATGGCCAAGATAACAAAGTCACTCAGCAAGCTGGTAGAGAAAGGCAAGATGGATCAGGCCGCCATGGACGCGACTCTGGCCAATATTACTCTGACCACAGATTATAAGGACATTGCCGATTCCGACCTTATCATCGAGGCGGCAGTGGAGGAGATGCACTTGAAGATTGAGCTTTTCAAGGAGCTGGATGCTCTCTGCAAGAAAGAGACCATCATTGCCACCAACACGTCATCGCTCTCCATTACCGGCATCGCGGCCAATATCTCAAGGCCCTGTCACGTAATAGGCATGCATTTCTTCAATCCTGCGACAGTGATGAAGCTCGTTGAGATTATCAAGGGACAGAGGACATCTCAGGAGGTATTCGATGCCGTATTCGCTCTTTGTCAGGAGATAGGCAAGACACCTGTGGCGGTCAACGAGGCTCCTGGCTTTGTTGTCAACCGCATACTCATCCCGATGGTAAACGAGGCAGTGGGTATTCTGGCAGACGGAGTGGCTTCCCGCGATGACATAGACGCGGCCATGAAGCTCGGTGCCAACCATCCCATGGGCCCTCTCGCCCTGGCTGACCTTATCGGTCTGGATGTATGTCTGGCAATCATGGAGGTACTGCACAGCGAGTTCGGTGACGACAAGTACCGTCCCCATCCGCTGCTGAGGAAAATGGTGCGTGCCGGACTGCTCGGACGTAAAACAGGAGAAGGATTTTACAAATACTAAAATTTAAGAATATGGATTTTAAACTCACACCTACGCAGTCGCTTTTCAGGCAGATGATCAGAGAATTTGCCGAGAAGGAAGTAAAGCCTCTGGCTGCAGAGATAGACGAGCAGGAGAGGTTTCCCATAGAGACAGTCCAGAAGATGGCGCCTCTGGGACTTTTCGGTATACCTCTTCCCGTTGAGTACGGCGGAGCAGGAGGAGACAATATAATGTACACCATCGCAGTAGAGGAGCTTTCGAGAGTATGCGCCACGACAGGCGTAGTGCTCTCGGCCCATACATCCCTCTGCCTGGCACCTATTTTCGAGAACGGTACGGAGGAGCAGAAGCGCAAGTACCTGCCCAAATTAGCATCAGGCGAATGGCTTGGAGCATTCGGCCTGACCGAGCCCAACGCCGGTACTGACGCGTCCGCACAGCAGACCACAGCTGTTCTCGACGGAGACGAGTGGGTGCTCAACGGCAACAAGATATTCATCACCAATGCCGGACACGCACATGTCTATGTAATCTTTGCCATGACTGACAAATCCTTGAAGAACAAGGGTATATCCGCGTTTATCGTGGAGGCCGGCACTCCCGGTTTCGAGGTGGGCAAGAAGGAGTTGAAGATGGGCATCAGAGGCTCTGCCACGGCCGAGCTGATATTCTCCGACTGCCGCATACCCAAGGGCAATCTGCTCGGCAAGGTGGGTGGCGGATTCGCCATCGCGATGAAGACCCTTGACGGAGGCCGTATCGGTATCGCATCTCAGGCCCTCGGTATAGCCCAGGGTGCTCTTGACGAGACTGTCAAGTACACCATGGAACGCAAGCAGTTCGGCAAGTCGCTCTCCCAGTTCCAGAATACCCAGTTCCAGATGGCTGACCTGAAGACCAAGGTGGAGGCCTCCCGTCTGCTGGTGCGTTCGGCTGCCTTCAAGAAAGACTGCAAGGAGCCTTATTCGGCCGATGCCGCCATGGCCAAGCTGTTCGCTGCCGAGACAGCCATGGAAGTAACCACCAAGGCTGTACAGTTCCACGGAGGCTACGGCTACACCCGCGAGTATCCCGTGGAGAGGATGATGCGCGATGCCAAGATCACCGAGATCTACGAGGGTACATCTGAAGTACAGAGAATGGTGATAGCAGCCAGTATGTTTAAAAAGTAAAATCAGGAAAGTATGAATATAGTAGTTTGTATCAAGCAGGTTCCGGATACTACCGAGATAAAGATCAATCCCGTTACCGGTACTCTTATCAGAGACGGAGTGCCCAGCATCATGAACCCCGATGACAAGGGCGGACTGGAGATGGCTCTCCGTCTCAAGGATCAGTACGGTGCCCACGTTACAGTAATAACCATGGGACCTCCCCAGGCCGACCAGATACTCAGGGAAGCCTTCGCAATGGGTGTGGACAGGGCAATCCTTCTGACCGACAGAAAGTTTGCAGGAGCGGACACTCTCGCTACCTCGAATGCCCTCGCAGGCGCGCTCAGAACCCTTGAGTGGGATCTGATCATCACAGGCCGTCAGGCCATCGACGGTGATACCGCCCAGGTGGGACCTCAGACTGCAGAGCATCTGGATATTCCCCAGGTCTCCTATGTATGCGGCCTTGAGGTGGAGAAAGGCGGCCAGGCACTCAGAGTAACCAGGGAAACTGAGGACGGAGTGCAGATACTTGAGGCGCAGATGCCCTGCCTTCTGACAGTGCTGTCTTCTGCAGTAAAGCCCAGGTACATGAGTGCTCCCGGTATTGTAGAGGCTTACAATAAGAACGTGGAGATCTGGAGTGCGGACAAGATAGACGTGGACGAGACCAAGCTCGGTCTGAAAGGCTCGCCTACCAAGGTACTCAAGGCCTTCACCAAGGGGCTTAAGGCTCCCGGTGAGGTATTTGAGGTGGATCCAGAGGAGGCTGTAGGCATTATCATCTCCAGACTGAAAGAGAAATTTATTATCTAACACCGTAAATTTGAGCAATATGAATAAAAGTGACTATAAAAACGTATATGTGTTCGCGGAGCAGAGAGGCGGTGTTGTTCAGTCTGTCGCTCTTGAGCTTATAGGAAAGGCCCGCGATCTGGCCGATGCTCTCGGAGAGAAAGTGGTTGCCATCCTCGCCGGCTGCAATGTAGAGCCTCTTATCCAGACTCTGTTCGAGTACGGAGCGGACGAGGTTGTGGTGACTGATCACCCGGAGCTGAAGGACTATGTGACTGAGGAATACGCTCAGGCTGTTTCTCAGATTATCGATGCAGTGCGTCCCAATATTGTGCTCTTCGGAGCTACAACCATAGGCCGTGATCTGGCTCCGAGGCTCTCAGCCCGTCTGGCAACCGGTCTTACTGCTGACTGCACCAAGCTGGAGATATCCGAGGACAAGCAGCTGATGATGACCCGTCCGGCATTTGGAGGCAATCTTATGGCTACCATCATGTGTACCGAGCATCGTCCTCAGATGTCTACTGTACGTCCCGGAGTGATGCCGAAACGTGACCCGGAGTCCGGCCGTACCGGCTCTGTTGTCCGTTTTGAGACCAAATTCGACCATTCCAAGATCAAGGTGAGACTCATTGAGGAAATCAAGGAGGAGAAGAATAAGGTGGATATCTCCGAGGCCAAGATTCTCGTGTCCGGAGGCCGTGGTGTCGGTTGCAAGGAGGGATTTGCCAAACTCGAAGAGCTTGCGGATGTACTTGGAGCTCAGGTGTCCGCATCCCGTGCGATGGTGGATGCCGGTATCATGCCGCATGACCGTCAGGTGGGCCAGACAGGAAAGACCGTCCGTCCCGACCTCTACCTTGCCCTCGGTATCTCCGGTGCCATCCAGCATCTTGCCGGTATGGAGGAGTCGGACTATATCGTAGCGGTCAACAAGGACAAGTTCGCGCCTATATTCAGCGTGTCCGATGTGGGTATAGTAGGGGATGTCAACAAGATAGTTCCTCTGCTGACTGAAAGACTCAGAAAAGAAATGCAGAAATAATGAGAAAATCCATGTATACCGTGCTTGCAGCGGCAATGGCTCTGATGCCTGTTGTCGCGCAGGCTGACGACAATATCGAAGGAGGGACTGCCGGAGCAGTTCCCTCTTTTGCTTTCGGGCTGTTTCAGGAAGTAGTCTCCAATGACGGTTCGGACGTAGTATTCATATCTCCGATGAGCGCCTCGCTTGCGTTGTCCATGACAGCCAACGGCGCTTCGGAGACTACGCAGCAGGAGATGCTGTCCGCCCTGGGTTTTGACTGCTCCATAAAGGAAGTCAACGAATACAACCGCAGTGTTATGGACCTCTTCGCGTCAGAGCCGGACGGAGTGGAGCTCAATGCAGCCAATTCCATCTGGGTGTCCGACGCATTTCCCCTCAAAGGCAGATTCTGCAGGAAGGTCAGGAAGAATTACGATGCGATGGTGACCAACCTGGATTTTGCCGATCCTGCATCTGTGTCCGTCATCAACCGGTGGTGTGCTGACAATACTGCCGGCCGTATCGACAAGATGATTGAGGCCATTGATCCCGCGACCCAGCTGTATCTGCTCAACGCTCTGTACTTTAAGGGACTTTGGGCTACTCCCTTTGACCCGGCACTGACCCATGAGGATACTTTCCATGGTGACAGCAATGACTCTCAGGTCAAGTTCATGCACAACAAAGCTTATTTCCCTTATTATTCGGGTACGGAAGGCTCCATGGTTGAGCTTCCATACGGAGAAGAAGGGAATTTTGTAATGGACGTGCTGATGCCGGCTGATGGAATATCAGTAGATGATTTTGTCTCCGCACTTGATAAAGAACTCCTGGACAAACTGTCCGGCAGTCTTCAGACGGATGAGATCAGGCTGACCCTGCCGTCATTCAAGGCCGAATATGAGATCACCCTCAATGATGTCCTGCAGAGGCTGGGCATGAAGGAGGCATTTACCTCATCGGCGGACTTCTCGGCTATGTCCAAGGATAATCTGATGATCAGTGAGGTTAAGCAGAAGACATTTATCGAGGTCAATGAGGAGGGTTCGGAGGCTGCTGCCATTACATCCGTAGGCATGATGCGTACCTCCTTAGGTCCGGAGCCTTTCAGTTTTACTGTTGACCGCCCGTTCGTGTTCCTTATCCGCGAGCGTACCTCCGGCACACTCCTCTTCATGGGAATCGTCCGCAATCTGTAGTAGCCGTCGGTATTATAAAAACAAGGCCGTCCGGAGAACTTCCGTGCGGCCTTGTTCTTTTATCTGGGAGTTGCTGCTACAGTGTGTTGAAATCCAGAAATGCCACATCACCTATGATATTGCCCTCCGCGTCCTTGTCTGCAGCCAGGATAAAGTAATGTGTGTCAGGAAAAACTTCGATGGGAATCTCTGCCCATTCCGGCTGCTCCCCGTCCACACATTCTATGGTCATGTCACCCATGCCCTCGAAAGGATACAGGTACATCAGAATCTGCTCAAGGCTTTCCTGGTTGTCTGTGCTCCATCCTGGGACTATATAGTCCAGGGCAGCATATTCTCCGCTTGTGAACCAGAATCCAGTCTCTGATTTGGAGTATACCCTGAAAGCATAGGAGTTCTCGGTCGCGTCTATTAGAGTAAGGTACTCGGGCTCGGGTTCGGGTTCGGCTGCCGTGGAGATTTCCAGTGTGGCAGAGGATGTCAGCAGACCGTCTTCGACAGACATGTTTACTGCGGATGCATTGACTGTATAGACTGTCCCGGGATCAAGGTCCTTTAAGTCAATGATAGTCGTACTGCCTATAGTCACTGAGTTGCGGTATATCTCTTCTCCGTCAGGTGCAGTCACAAAGGTGAACGCGCTGTCGGCGACTCCAATTTTTACCTCGAAGCGGATGGTGGAAGAAAGTTGCTCATCATCCAGTGTTTCTGAAAGATCAGTGATTACTGGAGCCTCTGGAGGAAGTACCGGTTCGGGCTCAGGCTCATTTGTCCGGTCACAGGAAATAATCATGACTGCAGTCATGGCGGGGATAAGATAGCTGAAGGCAAGTTTTCTCATATGCTTGAAATATTTATAAGTCCGGCCATAAAGATACTGATAATTTTCTTAAATTTGAAGAATTGAAAGCAATAAGCTATGGGGAGACATATCGATATCGTACAGAGGTTTTTAAGAAACAGGGCAGTGCGCATTATTTCAATGCTATTTATACTGACGTCCATTACATCCGTAGTACTCTCATCGTTCAAGGAGTTCCAGCAGTATAGCTGGCTGTTCCAGAGCTTCATACATTTTGCCTCGCTGGTATTCCTGATTGAGTACATGCTCCGGATTTATTCCGCACCCGCGCTATATCCGGACCTGCCGGCGTACCGCAGCCGCCTGAAGTACATTTTCTCCTTCTACGGGCTTGTGGACTTGGTGGCGGTCATTCCCTTTGTAATGACCTACTTTTACTGGGATACCGAGATCGTCCACATCATCATCCTGCCGTATGTGTTCGTGGTGTTCAAGCTGATACGATATTCCACAGCCTTTCAACTTATCCTGAAGGTGATGAAGTCAGTGCGTTCCGAGCTGCTGACGGCGTTTACCGCCTGCCTGATTATCATATGTTTTTCCGCGATACTGGTCTACTTTGTAGAGAAAGGAGCGCAGCCGGAAGTATTCAAGAATATCGGTGACAGCATGTGGTGGGCAGTCATAACATTCACAACAGTCGGCTACGGTGATATCTATCCGGTCACACCCGTAGGCCGCATTCTCTGTGCCTTCATCAGTTTCGTCGGCATCGCTATGCTCGCCATCCCCACCGGTATCATCAGCTCCGCCTTTATCACTTCCATGAAGGACCGCCTCAACAAAAAAGACTGACCCGGTAAGGTCAGCCTTTTGCATAGAGCATCTGATCTGCCGATTATTTGAGGCGGTGTCCGTCCGAGAAGGCGTTGCCGACTTTCTCTCCGACTTTCAGGTAGATGTTGTTGAACGGGTCGAAGATGACGGGGGAGACCTTTGCGGGATCCACCTTGCCCTCGGGGGTGAGGACTCTTTCGTCCACGCTGACGTTGACTATCTCGCCGCGCAGGATGCCGGTCTCGGGATTGTAGTCCTTCAGGCGGCATTCCACCGCTACGGAGAGTTCCTCTATCAGAGGTGCGTCAACGAACTCCGACCTGACGGCGTGGAAACCGGCCTTTGTGAATTTGTCCGGGGTGTTGTTGCCGGATACCAGACCCACGTAATCGCAGGCGGTGATGTGTCCGGTCTCGGCCATGCTGACCGTGAATGCTCCGCGTTTGAGTATGTTCTTGACTGTCTTGTGGCCCGCGCTGAGACACAGGCTTATCTCGTTCTGCTCGCTGATGCCGCCCCATGCCGCGTTCATGGCATCGGGTGTGCCGTCCTCACCGTATGTGGCGATAATGTACACCGGCTGGGGGTAGGTGAGGGGCTTGGCTCCGAAATTCTTTCTCATAATGGATGATTATGTGGTTGTACGGTTATTTGACCCAGGCTTCGATATCTGCCCTGGAAGGATTGTTCAGCAGCTTGCCGCTCTGCCAGTTGATGTCGGGGTACTGCTTCTTGAGCTGGGCGGCGGAGTTGGTGATGCCGCTGCCGCCGGATGTGGCGAAGGGAATCACTGTCTTGCCGTCAAAGCCGTACGCCTCGATAAAGGTATTCACCACTGTGGGGGCAAGGTTCCACCAGATAGGGAAACCGATGTAGATAACATCGTAGTCTCCGGCATTTTTCAAGTCCCTGACTATCGCCGGACGGAACGACAGGTCGTGCATCTCCACGCTGCTGCGCGATGATTCATCCCGCCAGTTCAGGTCAGCTGCCGTGTATTCCTTCTCAGGTGTGATTTCGTACAGAGTGCCTCCTGTAGCTTCGGCAATCATCTCAGCGACCCTCTCAGTAGTTCCGGTGGCTGAGAAGTAGGCCACAAGTGTGTTTTTACCATTCATAACTTCCTGGTTTTGAGCAGCAACAGATAAACAGACAATTGCTGCTGCCGTAATAAGTAAAAATATCCGTTTCATCTTATTTGAAATTTGACGTAAAATTACACTTTCTTCAGATGAATAATGTACCAATATTACAGAAGAAACAGCAGATTTTACCTGAAGTCATGCTTTCCCTCCAGGAATCTGTTATGATATGAGGAATTGATGAAGGGCCGTTCCCCCGTCAATTGAGGGACAGAACTCTTCCAGAACATGGAACATGGGTGCCCCATACGTCTCTATGCCGCCCTTGAGTGTGCTGAGTACGCAGATGTCACCGGCGATGCCGCACATGTCTATGCGTCCGATACCGAGCCTGTGCATCAGATAATCAATGTGCCTTCTGGAGGTCAGGTTTCTGAATATGGAATATTCCTCTACGTTTTTCTTATCCCCTTTCTTGAATATCTTGACTTCTCCGGCCGTCCTGTACAGCGGCTCGACCATAGGAGGGTAGATACATGAACCGACAGTATGCTGTACGCAGTGCATTGGCCACTGTCCTCCGTTCTCCTCAAACGAGCAATGATTGAACGGATGCCAGTCTAACGTCACGGCCTTGCATGCGTATTTACCGTCCATTTTCTCAATGTACCTGATAAGTGCATCCATCTTCTCCTTGGCACCTTCAACTGCCATTTCCCCGCTTATAAAGTCTATCTGCGGATCTATAATCATCAACATTCGTTTCATATGCAATAAAATTTGGAATAAAGATATTGCAAAAATTGTCTCAAAATAATAAAATGTTTATGAAATAAAATATTTTTTTATCTTTGCAGCCGCATTCGGGAAACAGGCGACGTATCGTACCCAAAAGAGTACCCAAACGTGCGAGCCCATCCGAATGACTATGGTCCGGTAGCTCAGCTGGATAGAGCAACAGCCTTCTAAGCTGTGGGTCTTGGGTTCGAATCCCAACCGGATCACATTATTAATCACCAACTTACTGATATTCAGTGGTTGGTGATTTTTTATACCCTGTTTTTGGCTGCGTTTTGGCTACATAAACTTCTGGCTATGGATAGCATCATAGACCTTGGGAGGTATATTCACGAAGAAAGGGATGCAGTCTGATTGGTATCAGAGAGCATCCCCGGTCGCAAATAAGGACGGCCTTATGGCAGGCCATCCGGGGCAAAGGTAATCAAAAAGTCAATATGTTGTAGGAGATACCGATTCCGATGTATGGGTGAAACTCCGGTCTTGGTGCCGCTATCATTCCGTAGCCCACTTGGATGCCTATGCCCCATCGTCTGGGCTTTGGAGGTGCCGGGATCGGGATGGTGCTGGTTATCCGGGCGGATTGGGTGTGGATTCTGAGGCTGTCGAGGTTCGGACGGTAGCCGCTTACCCATGCGTCGTATTCCGGTGCGCTGTAGTGCTTCTGCTCTACGGGAAGGTGTGCATATACGGTGTCCGTGAGGCGGACGGTGTCACCATGCGCCGGCAGTGCCGTGCTGATTAGGATGGTGTCTATGGTCTTTGTGCCTACCTCAACCGGGCGGTCAATCAATACGGTGTCGCGGATGAGGACAGTGTCGGTCCTCATCGTGATTTCCGGTATGCGGAAGTCCGCGCGGGAGCGGTGTTCTGAGACAAGGGCCACGGACAGGACCAGCACTGTGACGGCAAGTGCCGCAATCAGGATTGTCGTGACGGTCGCTTTCATTGTGTATCAGGATAGTGTTCTTTATATGAACTGTCGTACAGTATCTGGCCTCTCTGTTGGCCGTCCGGCTTGTGGGAAATGTGGACGAATGTGGAGTAGAGTATCATCTGGTCGAAAGGCAGGCGGTTTCTTATCACCGCCTGGGCCAGGAGGAGCGGGTCCGGTGCGGCTATGTCTGCGGCCTCGCCTTTTGTGTGCTGGGAGTTCCTTGCCCCTCTCAGGAGCGTGTTCAGGGCGGAGCTGCGGTAGCCGCTGTTGATGTGCAGCGGCACTCCCATGGCATCGCGCAGGGGCTGGAGGACATTCCCGACAAGAAACCTTATTGCCCTCCGGATGCGGTCATCCGGAATGGCGTTGTCTATTCCATGCAGGGCGGCAGTGTCGCTGCGCTCAAACTCCGAATAGGTAAAGTTCCGGGATATCCTGTCATTCTTCATGGCATTGCTGTATCTGGTTGTCGAATGTTCCGAAAGGAGGCCTGCGGGATGTGCAGCCTATGCAGTCGCAGCGCATTATCCTGCTTACGGCGCAGTCGGTGTTCACCTGGTCAAGGCTGTTGCGCAGCTCGGAGTTGTCGTCGTAAAGCCTCTCGATCTTGGCGGTGGCGGCTTCGTACTTGTCGCTGAGCAAGGCGAAGTCCCGCTCTTTCTGTGCGATGATCTGCTGCCATTTCTCATCCATCTTCCGTGTGTTCTGTAGCTGTGCCGCTGTTTTCTTCTCCGTTATCAGGAACAGGGCTATCAGGCCGCCGGTGCCGGTGAGCGAGGCTATGAGCTGTATTATGAGGTCTATGGTCATGGCTTTGTGATGTTAAAACAAATCCCGTCCCTGCTTGCGGAGCGGGGACGGGAGATGCAGGTTTAAGTTCAGGTCAGTGATCGCGCTCAGGCTATACTCCGGCGTCAGGCTCTGTGGCGGCGGTGAGCTGGGCGAGGGCCATCTGCTCTCCGGAGACCTCGCCGGTGGTAGTGTCGACGAAGAACCACTTCATGAAGACCTTCGGGGCGGCGTCGTTAGGGGTGCCGTGGCGGGAGTCGTAGTCGGCTTTGAGGTCGTATTCCTCGCTGACGGCTTCTTTCGGGGTGCCGATGCCGACGGCCTTGGAGTAGGCGCGGGTGACGCCGTTGGACTGGGGAGCGCTGGCCATGATGACGAGCTTCAGGTCGGCCATGTTCTCCGTGGGCTCGGAGTCGAGGGTGAAGGTGAACGCGTCTGCGGTGAGGGAGATGGCGGCTCCCGAGGGGGCCTCCACCCCGCGGAGCGTGGGCGGGGCCGTCAGGGCGTCGCCTCCGCAATAGACTATCCAGTAGTTGAGCCTCATGTAGAGGTTGCTGCCGGTGATCTTGGAGGAGGTGCCGAGGACGGAGCGGCCGGCCTGGGAGAGGGCGAGGCTGTTCCATGCGAGGATCTGCTCGTTGGTGAGGGACTTCCAGCCCTGGGAGAGCTGCTTGAATACGGACTTGACGGCGGCCTGCGCTGCGGTGCGCGTGCCTCCGCCGTAGCCCCTGTTGCGGATGTACTTGCGCCCCATGGTCTTGGCGGCGGTGACTCCCTTGGCGGAGCCGGACATCTCCTCGAATGCGATGGACGGGATGTACTTCATAGCTGTAGGGTTTTAGGTTTGTTGTTACTGATGCAAAGATAACGATTATTTCCTATCAAAATACATTATTTCAATAAATTGTATGCTGTTATCTTAATTTTTACTTTATATGGTCTGTGTCGCCGGTTCCCGGACAAGGGCCAGGTACACAAAGGGCTTGTCCGCCGAGCTGTAGCCGGAGTTGCGGGTCGCGTACGGCACCGAGATCCTGCCGCCGCGGAGACTTGCGTAGTGCACGCCCCCGTTGTCGTGGTGCCGCTGGTTGTCGATGCCCATTATGGGGAACTCCCCGCAGGCCGCATCGGCGGGGAAGCCGTCCAGGACAATCTCCATGTCCTCCCTGACCTGCCCTATGGTGTGCGGGAGGCCGAGGTAGAGCCACACCCAGTCAGGACCGATGACACAGGCATGGGAGGAATTCAAAAGGGATAATTCCGGAGTGCAGGAGAGGGCGAGCGGCGTCCCCTCCGACAGTCCGGTCAGCTCACCGGTGTTCAGGGTGGAGTACATGGCGTGGATATAGACCTGCACCGGACCGTATGCGTCAAAGCCGGCCGCCTTCTCTATGCAGAGGGTGTTGCGGTCCCTTATCCGGCTGCGCAGGACCGTAGGGAAATGGTAGCGGTATGTGTCGCCGTAGGGACTCTCGTAGATGTCCTTGTGGACAGCTATTATACCGGCCTCCGTGCTTTTGTCTATGGAGAGGCCGGGGAGCTTTATCTCAAGCTCCTGTGCGGCGAGATATGCCGCATCGGTGGGGTCGTATGTGAAATGCGCATTGAGCACTACATAGCGGTCGTGCTGCGCGGCCCGGAACGTTATCTCCGGACTTCCGAAGTTGTTGCTGATTGATTTGAGCATGGTGTATGTGTTTGTCGGTGGTTATCCAAGCAGGAGTGAGCCGCCGGTCATCTCCGACGGCCTGCAGTATTTCCCGGAGCGGTGGGCGAAGGTGATGCCGTCCTGACGGTGCGGTACGCCTTTGTATATGTAGACCGCGAAGACCTGCGGACCGAGGCTGCCGGTGCCCCTTGTCAGCACGTATGCGGTCATTTCCACTCCCTCGTACGGGATGGCGGTCTCCGGCCTGAAGTATGCGTAGGATGCGGCTATGCCCTCATAGCCTTCGAGGATGCCGCTCGCGGCGAGCACGGGAGAGCCGGAGGTGAACTCGATGTCCAGCTCCGAGACTGAGTTGCGCCCGTCATCGGTCAGGTCGTCCTGCGTGACCCTCTGCCTCGGGACATAATCCCGTCCGTGTATGGAGAGGGATTCGGATGCGATGTGGCAGACCCTTGTCACCTCGGTGACATAGCCGGAGCCGCCGTCTATCCAGTACATCTCGATGAAGTATTTGTGTCCGGCGGTGACGGGGATGCCGAACCGTTCCGTATATATCTCCGTCAGGTCGATGTCTCCCCAGTCAGTGGTGTCGAACGTGCCGGTGATGACAGTCCTGCCCCATGCCTTGGTGACTGCCGCACTGTCGGTCGCCGCCATCTTCACCACAAGGCGGCTTTCCGGGGAGTCCGGTTCTTTCAGTCCGGCGATGAGCAGCCTTCCCGGGGTGATCCAGATGTCGTCGAAGGCCACGTATGACGAGCCGTGGACGGTATCCGGGGCATCTCTGGTCAGCGGTACCCCGAGGAGGGCGCGGTTGGAGTTCAGGCAGACGAACAGGTTGTGGCCGGTCAGCGGCGTTCCGTCCCCGGCCAGGGACTTCTCCCTGTGGGCCGCGGCAAGGGTGTCCCACGCCCTGCGCTGGCTGTCGGTGAGTGTGCGGTACTGCTTGGAGATGAATGAGAAGCTGGCCCTGCGGAATGACTGCCCCGGGGTCTTGACGTGCGGATGCTGCGCCCTGCCGCTGAGGACAGTGCGGCCCCGCACCTGGCGGGCCGTCACCTCCGAGGACGTGCCCCGGAATCCGCTGAACGCGATGGAAGGAAGTGCTTTCATGGTGTCGTTAAGTTTAGGTGTCCAAAGATAGTTATAATTAGTCAATATATTGTTATAAAATTAATTACGATATAATATTTGAAGTAATTATTTATGTAATATCGATGGCTGTGGATAACTTTTGATACTGACTCCGGTAGCCGGTGAGCCTGTCGATGAGCATATAGCGCAGATGCAGGGAACAGGAGCTGGCGGAGACTTCCGGAAATGCGGTACAGACCGGGATTGTCAGAGCGACAGGCCTTGATGAGCCGGAGCCTGTTGCCATATCGTCCTCCGTCGCCTCCTCTGCAAGAAAGTTCCGCATCTTTCCGGGGTTGCAGCCTTTTCCAGCTTCCGTCAGCTGGACTTTGCAGAGCAGGGCGTACCGTTCCGGCTTCTTCTCCAGCGGCATTGACAGGCGGAGCAGGATTCTCAGGTCTGAGCTGTTGGCGACAGATGCACTGACGAACTCAGCCGCGAAAACGGGAAATGGACGGGGCTCCACAGCCTGCGGGATATGCTCGTCCCCGAGGGTGACGAAGCCGTGGTAGGCCGACACGAAGAAGTTGTGTCCGGAGATATGACCTCCAGAGCCGAAGGGAGGTCTGTGAGGCGGTACATTCTTGGCTATATTGTGCCATCTCTCTTTCTCTGTGTCGGGGATTGTCCTCCAGGCGGCGAGTGCCCGTCTGTGGACCGAGAGGGCGGCGCACTGCGCCGGAGTCCCGGTGAATGTGAGGGACGACCTCCGCCTCCAACGGCATTTGCCGTCGCGGTGGTAGAAGGTGATGCTTCCGGCGGAGCCGTAGCAGTCGGAGATGAGGATGCTGGGGTTGTATGCGGGCATGGTCTGTCGGTTTTGTGTGGTTGGCAGGCTTGCCCATTGCCCGGGTTGGCAGGCGTATTGAGTAGGATGAACTCCTTTGCAAATCTTGACCTCGGAGGGAGATTGGAGGAGTCATGTCCTGCGGCAAAGTTAAGCAAAATACCCTCACGGACACATTCCGGAAAAAGAGAAGAAGAAAAACCGCAAAAAAGAAGAAAAGAAAAAGGACTGCCCCACCAGCCTGGCGGAGCGGTCTGTCAAGGTTTTGCAGGAGAAAATTATGCCCGCAGGGCGTCATTTTCGATGGGCAAACGGCGCAGCCGCCTGACCTTGACGGGCCGACGGAGACAGGCTACCTTTGCGGGAGTTTTTGTTTTTGACGACATCTATAATTGGTAAATTTGCCAATTTGAAAAACAATCTCTATTTTTGCCATCGGTAATAATTTTTCAGTGGGGGCACCACTTAAAAAACGACATTAAAAATTATGGATAAGAATCTTAAGAAATTTATGGCTGCTGAGACAAGGTCTCGCGCCCAGATCCTCGATGACCACTATGTCGAGGTACAGACACAAGACGGGGAGATTTTCAGAATCCTCTCGGACATCGCCAAGTATGACAGTGACGAATACAAGGCTTATGTTCTACATCTGATTGAGTTCATCTTCGACAGGAATTTTTCGGATGACAAGGAGAAGATGGTGAACCGCATCCATCGAGATATGATGCTTAATGCAGTCCATTCCTTGGGGATGGATTCAGGAAACAGGCAATCAGAGCGGCAACGGATAGGACAGCGTATAAGAGAGCTTAGGGAGGCCAAGAAAATGGAGGCAAGAGACCTTGCAATCCTGACTGGCATCGATGCAGCAAATTTGTCCCGTATTGAGCAGGGCAAATACTCTACCGGCATAGATATCCTTTCCCGTATCTGTGTCGTTCTTGACGCACATCTTGACCTTGTTCCTAACGGAGATTAGTTCGTGCGCTATGTCTGGGGTTAAATATCATTATGCTCTGGATGAGCATAATCGTCTTGTCCACATCAATGATGTGGATCGGGACAACAGGAACTCACACATTTTTCATTGCCTGAACTGTGGGGCTGAAATGGTGCCGAGAATGGGAGATGTACGTGCGTGGCATTTTTCTCATAGTGCCAGCGAGGAACACTGCGGAACGGAAACTTATCTGCACAAACTGGCGAAACGGCTGATTCGGATGGAGTTTGAGAACAAGCCTTCATTCAATATACGATATTGCCGGGATGTCGTCTGTTCCGATGTTTCTACTTGTCCTTTTGCCAAGCCGGAATGGTGTCATAGTGCTGAGCCGGAGACCTTTGACCTTAAACAGTATTATGACACCTGCAAGGAGGAACAGGAAATAAATGGCTATATAGCAGACCTGATGCTGACAAGTTCAGAGTACCCTAAACGCGAGCCTGTTCTTATTGAGATACAAGTAACACATAAAAGCACTGAAAGCAAACGGACATCGGGATTGAAAATAATTGAAATCAAGATAGAATCAGAAGATGACATCAGGAATCTCATCTCTGGGACACTGGAAGAAAGCCGTGATGATTATCTGGGCCGAAGAAATGCAGGTCCAGTAAAATTTTATGGTTTCAAGGACAAATCCGTCAATCCACGGCCGCTGGGAAACCGCAGCATACAAAGATTCTATCTGTTCAGGAGCGGTAAGGCATTTGTAACCAATATGGATGAATTCAAGTCTTGCAGGGATGTCTGGACAAAAGACAATGACAAGGCTATATTTGAAGCAAGTATTGACAGTGATTATTTGGACAAGCCGTCACCTTACGACTTCGGATATATGGCTGCAAGACAGAATGGCATACAGGTCAGGACCTGCCAATTCTGCAAATATCACAAAAACGGATATGAGGTAGGATTTGGGATGCAGCCTATTTTCTGTTGTCTATATAAGAAATATGGCACTCCAGAGAATCCGGAGCCACAGTACGCAGGGGAATGTGAATACTATAGGGAGGATAGAAATGTCATTGACGAAATATCTTCTCAAATGCCTGTAATAGTAATAGCAAAGTCCAAATAATGATAAGCCCGGCGAGTGAGCGGAGCGAACTGGCCGGTGCGGAGGAGCGGCGGCGTCAGCCGGCGGTCTTCCGCACCAGGCGGAGGGTCTGTGGACGGCGGAGCCGGGCACTGTCCCGAAGCCCCGGGGAGCTGCGGTGCGGCCCGCTTGCCGGGCTGTTCGGCAGCGGGGAGGATGCGTCCGTCAGGGCGCATCTTCCCCTTTCAGACCATCCGGAGTGTGTGGCTGACTGCGGAGCAGGCTGCCTGACATCCGGATACCGCTGTCCTCTTTGAGGGCTGCGGCAGCAGGCTTCAAGGAGGCTTTGGCTGTCGGCTGCGTGATGTGTGGGCTGACTGGAGCTCTGCAGCCGGATGGCCGGCGGCGGAGCGGAGGGAGGCGCACTCATC
Source organism: Candidatus Coprenecus pullicola (assembly GCA_018711925.1). Taxonomy (GTDB): domain Bacteria; phylum Bacteroidota; class Bacteroidia; order Bacteroidales; family UBA932; genus Coprenecus; species Coprenecus pullicola. The sequence continues at coordinate 1,321 of DVHR01000047.1, read as the reverse complement.
ACACCTCTGGGCCGAAAGAGAGTCTGCTCACGGCTTGCCGGGTGCAGTCTCGAATGAGTATGGACAGTTCCGCTCTCCTCTCCGGGACGGACTCGCTCCGGCTCGGTGAGGGTTTCTCGGACAGTGCTGGTGATTCGGAGCCTCACCGAATCTGCGCAGCCGTAAGGCAAGCTGTTTCGGGTGGGATGCTGGTGATGCGGGCTGGAGCCGGGAGCTTCTGCGGACGGCTCTTGAATGGACAGGGTCGCAGGCCTTGCCGGAGACACCGCTGGAACTGGCTGAAAGCCATCATAAAGGGTGGCGGCTTGCCGGCACTCCTCTCTCTCCTTTGGAAAAGTGGAGACGCGGGTACGGAGATAAAGAGGCCTCCGTGCGGATTCACTTTCCCAAAGGAGGTGGAGGCAGATACTTAACATAGTCCGGATTGTGTGATCTGCGGGCGGAGCCCCTGCCGTCAGGCAGCCCGTAAGGGGCTGTCACACAATTAAGCTCGGATTATGTTATGTAGATGCCGACTGGCTGACGGCATAGAGCGGAGCGGTGCCGTCATCAAAAAGGAGACGGCAGGGAATTGCTGACTGCCCTTTGCGGATATACAGGACATCTGCAGTGAAAGGTTGTGTATGGGTGGACCTGTTGATGTGATGGGTGGCTATGCGGAAGGGGATGCTGTTTTCGATGAGATGGGCTTGGGGAAATGGCTCTTGATAAGTGTCTTGAAGTCCGGCGGTAATGCCGTATCTGTATATATGCCTGGCTGTATGGTCCGGGCAGTCTTGTAAATTCCCTGTCGGCTCGTGAGCGGAGCGAACACCGCTGTCATTCTGAGGACCGCCCGTGAGTCTTGGGGATTTCGGAGCAGAGTGCGCGTAGTGAAGCCTGAATGACCGGAGGCCCCGGCCGCAGGGAGTGAGGATGGCGGAACGGAGTAAGCGGCGCGGAAGAAATCCCCAAGTCTCACAGGTCCGAAGTCTGATGGAGGACATCGGTGGGGACGGCTGCGGAGCAGACGGCTCGACCGATACCGCTTTGTTATTCACTCTGCCGACCGAGCGGACTTGTCCGGGAGGTGGGCAGGTCTGGACTTTTCCGCTCTGCAAGTCTGATGTCTGTGCGGCGCGGAAGAGATCAGCGAAGCCGAGCTCTGAAGCGGAGTGCAGTCATCAGTCTTGCGTTTTATCGGGGTCTTTTGGAGAGGTCAGCGGTGTGGCTGGCGGAACGGAGCCTGCGGAGAGAGGACGGGCGCACGGCCGACACCGCTGGAATGGGCGGGTGGGACTTGAAAGTCAGGACCGCAGCAGTTGAGTCTACTGTCGGTTAA
>DVHR01000046.1 GCA_018711925.1 Candidatus Coprenecus pullicola | reverse complement strand
AGAATATCACCAAATTATCAAAGGTGGAAAACTCCAAATGGCAAGCGGGAAAATTATCTGCTTTTAAGTCTCGAATGTAAAATCTGATAAAGATAAGGGTGAGGTGAATATCGGAAATGTCTGTGTAACGGATTCTGAATGTGTAGTTGTTATGGAAGCTATGTATTTTGAGAAATGCGGGGCGTTTTGTAAGTTATTGGTTGTTAAATAATTGAAAATTGGGCTGCATTTTTCGAGGTCTCACAAGGAGGTGAAAAATGCAGCCCGTTCTGTAATGTGTTGAATGTTAGGGGGATGCAAAACACAATGCATTTCCCGGTTACTGTGCTTACTCGCAGCCGCCGCAGCAGCTTCCGCCGCAGGAGGAGCATCCGCCTCCGCAGGAGCTCTGCTTGAACTCTCCGTGCAGGCCTTCGGTCAGTTCCTGCTCTGTGGCGTCGCGGACTGTGAGGATCTTGCCTGTGAAGTTGAGGGTCTTGCCGGCCATGGGATGGTTGAAGTTCATCATGACGCTGTTGTCCTTGACTTCATGGACTTTGCCGTGCATTACACCGCCCTGCTGGTTCATCATCGGTATCATGTTGCCGACTGTGAGGAGGCCTTCCTGGATCTTGCCCTCTACCTCAAAGACGTGCTTGGGCAGCTCGACTATCATGTCGGGGTTGTGCTCGCCGTAGCCTTCGGCGGGAGTGAGGGTGAACTCAAAGGTGTCACCGGGCTCCTTGCCGGCTATGTTCTCCTCGAACTTAGGCAGGAGATATCCCATGCCGAAGATGAAGTCGAGGGGACGGTCTTCTGTGGTCTGGTCGGCCACCTGGCCGTCCACTGTGAGGGTGTAGGTAAGTGCTACTACTTTCTTTTCACTGATTTTCATTGTTCTGCTTTATTTGATGATTATTTATAATCCGCTTATGTCGGCTCCCTCGAAGGCCAGGGTGGGTATCTGCCACTCCATGAATCCTATCGGGTCGTTGCCGATGAATATGCTGTTGTTCCACAGGTTGAGGAAGTTGCCGGTAAGGTTCATTTCCTTGACGGGATAAAGTCTCCTGCCGTTCTCGAAATACCATCCCTCGATGCCGTAGGAGAAGTCGCCGGTGACCGGGTTGCTGTTGCCTCCGTTGAACCCTGTGATGAGTACACCGGTGCCTGTCCGCTGCATGATATCTTCAAGACCTATGCCCGAGTTCTTGGGAAAATACACTGCGAAGGCATCCTCAGCCGAGCGTGGCATCCCTAACTTGTTGGCGAAATAGGTATTTAGGAAATAGGTGCATACCTGTCCGTCCCGGATGATGTCCCGCTGACTTGTAGCCACGCCCTCGCTGTCGTAGTATGTGGAGCCGGTGCGTCCGGGCAGCAGCGGGTTGTCGGCGATATGCAGTTGCTCCGGGAAGATCCGCTTGCCCAGGGAGTCCAGCAGGAAGGAGTTCTTCTGCTGCAGGGCGGCTCCGTTAAGTGCCGCGATGACGGCTGATACGGCTCTGGCTGAAACTGTATTTTCCAGGATGATGTTGTATTTTCCGGATGGGAGTTTGCGGGAGTCTATCATGGGAATAGTCCTCTCGTATGCCATGCGTCCGCAGCCGGAAGGCAGTCTGTTGAAAAATACCGAGCCTTCGAACCAGTTGTTCTGGGGCCTTGCTTCTCCGTGGCCGCGTACCGTACACTCGCATGATACTGAATAAACGGTGCGGTTGTCATAGACTTCCAGGCCCTGAGAGTCTATGATGTACTCGGATTTGAGGCAGTCATCCCAGTCGCAGGCAGTGGATATCAGGCGTGAATCGCTTTTGTCCACCTCAGCATCCGTGGCTTTTAGAAATGCGGCCTTGTCCGCAAAAGGTATGGACAGATACTGTCCGTCGAGCAGCTGAAGGTCCGGCTTGTTACCTTTATAGTATGTGCTCCGGTCGGGCATGGTACGGCATGTGTCGGGTGTGAGCAGCCGGCAAGACTCGATGCACCTGCGCAGGAACGGACGCAACTCGTCCATGTCCATACGGTTTGTGGAAAAACTGCCGTAGCGTCCTTCAGTGAAAATGGCTATTCCCATGGCCGATGATGATGACTGCTGAAGTTTCTCTATCTCCCCGTTGAGATAGGAGATGGATGTCTGTGTGCTTTCCGCCAGATTGATGCGGCAGTCCGAAGCTCCTAGCTCAAGAGCTGTCTCAAGGGCCTTTTTTGCTATTTCCTTATTCATTGATGCCTCCTACGTTAAGTTTGTTTACCAGGACGGACGGCATGCCGCACGATACGGGGCAGTACTGGCCTTTTCCGCATGTCCAGGTGCTGTCGTCCACTATGAGATTGTCTGCCACGCCTACGATGCCTGCCAGGGCCTCGGGACCGTTGCCTATGATGTTGGTGTCCTTGATGGGTCTGGTCAGGTGGCCGTCCTCAATCATGAAGCCTGACTTGACATAGAATGTGAAGTCACCGGCTCCGATCTGTACCTGCCCGTTGGCGAAATTGTCCACATATATGCCTTTCTTCACTGAGCGTATCAGGTCTTCCTCGGAGGACTTGCCGTTCTCCATATAGGTTGAGCGCATCCTCGGTATGGGCATGTATCTGAATGACTCGCGGCGGCCGTTGCCTGTAGGCTCTACGCCGTAATATCTGGCGCTGATGCGGTCGTGAAGGTAGGAGTTGAGCACTCCGTCCTTGACCATGTAGGTCTTCTGGCCCGGTACTCCCTCGTCGTCCACGTTGACGGAGCCACGGAAGGAGGGCAGGGTGCCGTCATCTACAATGTTTATCTCGCGGTTGCAGATGACCTGTCCCATCCGGTCGGAGAAGATCGATACGCCCTTGCGGTTGAAGTCGGCCTCAAATGAGTGTCCGATGGCCTCGTGCAGCAGGATGCCTGAGCTGCCGGCCCCCATGACCACGGGCATCTCTCCGCATGACGGTCTGCCGGCCTCGAAAAGTCTGGAGCACCCATTTACCACATCTGATGCCAGTTCCTCGGCCAGGCTGTCGGACAGGAACTCGAATCCTTTCCGATAACTCTTCGAGGAATAGAAGTTCTCCAGGCGGTCTCCGTCCTTCATGACGATGACGGCTGACATGGAGGCCATGGGGCGCAGGTCCGTGTAGGTCTGGCCCAGGGAATTGTAGAACAGTATCCGGGTCTCCGAGTCGTTGATCCGTGCGGTGATGTTGATTACCTTGTCGGATTTCTGATGTATGAGGTCACGCAGCATGGTGAGATAGTGCTTTTTCTCCTCTACCGAGTGCTGTTCCCAGTCAGAGATTACGGGATACCGGTTTACGAAATCCACCGGAGTGCAGTCTGCCGGTAGATCTGCGTGCTGACTGCTGTCGCGGGCTATCTCGGCGGCCGTGGCGGCTGCTTTCAGAAGTGCCTCCTCACTCATGGACTCGGAGAAGGCGTATCCGGTCTTGTCTCCTGAGAGTACACGGATGCCGGCCCCGAAATCGATGTTGGAGCGCACGGCATTCACTTCGCCGTCTCTCAGGGACAGCTCGTTGGTCACGGTGTGCTCGCAGAATATGTCGGCATAGTCCCCGCCTTTTGAAAGGGCGGCTCTGAGAATCCTGCTCGCAGTGTCGGGAGCGATGCCGAATAAAGAGTAGTAAGATGTATCTATGGTATTCATGTTCAATTGAAATAAAAGGGGCTTTTGTTGCAGGCCCCTTTTAATAATCCGTTAGTGTAGCAGAGTTAGGTTTTGAGATAATTAGATATTGGTAGCTTTGACCTTGACCAGTTTGCCGTTCTGCACGAACGCCAGTTCGGAGTTGGTCTGTTTCTTTTCTTTGACCAGCTTCTGAAATGTGGCATTCAGCCCGTCAAGGATGTTGTCTCTAAGCTCCCGTGATTCTAGTTCGCTCATAATTGATCAATTGGTTGAACAAGGTTTTATTATGTATTTTCGTCGTTATGTCTTTTCCTCCCTCACAGATGATTACAGGCGAGTTGGAGTTGTCTATAATCATCCAGTACTCACATACCGGGATATACAGGTGGAACAGGTTCTTGATACCCATGTCATACCGGCGGCGGATGCTGTCCTCGCTTACGTTGTGTCCGCCCGACTGGACCCTCAGCCTGACCCTTTCAACGGCCAGTGAAGGCATGTTGAGCCAGAAATAGAGCAAGGTGACTACGTAACCCTGACTCTGGGCCTTCTTGATCAGGTTGACGTAGCTCCGAGTGGCCAGAGTCGTCTCAATCGCGAAGTCCTGCCCTTCTTTCAGCAGCTCCTCAACGCGGGCCAGCATAATCCTTCCAGCCTGTATGGCGGCTTTTTCAGGATTGAATGGAGACAACCCCCTGGCTATCTCGTCTGCGTTGACGAAGTTGCCGCAATTCAGCATATTCGGCAGAATGGTGTAGGAAGCAGTAGTCTTTCCCGCTCCGTTGCAACCGGAAATGATGAATAACTTAGGCATATTTCAAATCACAACTGAACACAAAGTTAATAAAAATGCTGAAAAAAGAGCAAAGTGCCGGAAAAAGTTTTCAACAGCCGCCCGTGACACCCACCGCGAAGAGGGCGAAGTCCCCCAGGGCCGGGTCTCCCGGAAAGGCCTTTCGCAGGAAAGCCGTTATCTCCTCAGCAGTGCGTATATCAGCACTTTTTCTCTGTGTTATTCCAAGTTGTGAAGCCGTTCGGTGTACGTGTACGTCGAGTGGAATGAGCAGGTCGCCCTTGTCTATATGTTTCCATATTCCGAGGTCTACTTTACCGTCATCACGGACCATCCACCGGCGCAGCATGTGTATTTTTTTATTGGCGGCAGAGATGTCGTCCTTCTGTCCGTATATCCTGACACGCATCTGACAGGGGGACAGGCATTCCATACTTTCCTCACAGTTGTAGAACTCCTTGATTCTACGGCAGATGGCAGCGAACTCACTCCATTTTACAGTGCGGTGCAGGGATGTGTCGTCATCCCTGAAGCGCCCGGCCCTGACGTATTCGTAAGGCTGCCAGCCCATTTCGTCCATCGCTCTTGTACAGTCCCGGACAATCATGGTCCTGCGTCCCCATGCCAGGTGCGCGGCTATGGCCGCCGCTGTCTCGACGTCCTGCAGCGAGGCTTTCCCCTCAGCCAGCAGGGCGGCGAAGTGCTTGGGGAAGATGATGGGATCCTCCTCGAAATACCTCATGTCGTTGTATTTGTCAGCATAGCGGCGCAGCAGCTCTATCGTCTGTGCTTCATTCATTGTCTTTGAAAAGGTTTTTTATGTACTTTTGCCGACAAATTTAATGCCGATTTGTTATGATTGTAGTCGCGGACAGCGGTTCGACTTCGATAGACTGGAGGATAATAGAGGATGCTTTTCATGTAAGAAAGGCAGTGTCTATGGGTGTTAATCCTGTATATCAGTCTGTTGAAGATATGTTACAGGTATTCGGCGAGGTTCTGTGCGGGTTGTCCGACAAAGAGGGCTGTCTGTATTTTTATGGGGCAGGGGTGGTGTCGGACAAGGCTGCGGAAGCGGTGCGCACGGCTCTAGGGAGTGTACTGCCCGGGTTCGAAATAAGTGTTGACTCTGACCTTATGGCGGCGGCTATCGCGTCGCTGGGCAGCCGCGACGGGATTGTGGCCATATTGGGCACCGGCTCCAACAGCGGCCTTTATCAGGAAGGTAGAATAACCGGAAATATTCCAGCCGGCGGTTTTATTCTCGGGGACGAGGGCAGCGGAGCGTGGTTTGGCAAGCGGCTGTTGTCGGACTATATAAAGGGGATGCTTCCGGAGGCTCTGTCGAGGGCCTTGGAGGAGGAATGCGGTCCTCTAAGTTACCACGCTGTAGTGGACAGGGTGTACCGCGGAGAGATGCCGTCGCGGTATCTGGCCTCGTTCTCACCGTTCCTGAAGAGGCATGAGGACTATGAGTACGTGCGGGGGGTGCTGGAGGCTGGGTTCAGGACATTTATGCAGCGCAATGTTCTTCGTTACGGTCGTCCGGATCTTCCGCTTGCGGCCGTAGGCTCGGTAGCGGCTGTGTATGAAGGGATTTTGCGCTCAGTCGCTGCGGAGTTCCGCATAGAGGTGCTGAATGTGGAGGCGAGTGCCGGGGATGGCCTTGTGAGATTTTACCAGAATCAGAATATTCTATGATGATACCGTTGTTGAAAGAGGCTGTTGACGCGTTAAGCGCGTTGCCGTCAATAGGTGAGAAGACCGCGCTGAGGCTGGCGCTTTTTCTGTTGCGCCGCCCCGAGGAGGAGGCCGTGCGGCTGGGCAATGCGCTGATCAGACTTCGGACAAAGGTCCGTTACTGCCGGATATGCAATATGGTTTCCGAGGGGGATGTGTGCCCGATATGTGCTGACTCTCACCGGGATCACTCTGTAATATGTGTCGTGGAGAGCGTCAGGGACGTGATGAGCATAGAGGAGACCGGGGAGTACAACGGTGTGTATCATGTCCTGGGCGGAGTCATATCGCCGATGGACGGCATCGGGCCGGATGATCTGCATATCGCCTCTTTGGTGGAAAGGGTGTCTTCTGAGGAGGTACAGGAGGTCATTCTGGCTATCAGCAGGGGTATGGAGGGTGAGACGACGTCGTATTACATAAAGCGTCTGCTTTCCGGCAAGGATGTCAGGATATCCGCTATCGCCCGGGGAGTCGGCTTCGGGGACGACCTGGAGTATACAGACTCACTGACTCTCGGAATGTCCATTAAGAACCGTACCCCATTGATGTAAGCCGGCTATGAGTTATATTGAGCTTTTTCTACTGGCAGCCGGCCTCTGTTTCGACACTTTCGCGGTATCGCTTACGGGCGGTATATGTACGCAGGGCAGTCTTGGACCCAGGCAGATACTTAAGATTATCCTGTGTTTTGCGGTGTTCCAGGCCGGGCTTTCGTTTGCCGGCTGGCTGCTCGGATACAGTGTCAGTGACTATATCTCGAAAGTGGACCACTGGGTGGCTTTCGTGCTGCTTGGCTATATAGGTGTGAAAATGATAGTCGAGGGATGCTCAAAGGAAGATGAGGCCGTTAGCAAGTCCTCTCTGCTCAATCCCAGGCAGCTGGTGCTGCTGTCCATAGCAACCAGCATAGATGCTGTGGCCGTCGGTATATCGCTGGCCCTGTTCAAGCTGTCGTTTCTGAAGATCGGGATATGCACCGCGATGGTGTTCGTCTGTACGGCTCTGGCTTCCCTGGCCGGTCTGCTCGGAGGCCGCCGGCTCGGCGCGAGTGTAGGCAAGAAGTCCGAAATCCTCGGCGGCCTCATCCTCATCGCCATCGGAGCCAAGATCCTCATTGAGCACCTCACAGCCTGACATCTGGTGGAGGTGCGTATAGCCTAATGATGCCGTTGGCAATATCCGGCAGGGATGAATGCAATGTCTATAAGAAAAAATGCGAATATTCGCGGGTAATTTGTATATTTGCGGCCAAGAATAATCCTTTAATAGCTATTGATTTGAAATTCAGACCTTTCGAGTTCAGAGTCCGATGTAGTTGGTGAGTCCTGTCCCTCTCCAAAGGGAAGTTATGTCATCAATTAATCATCATCAAACTCCGAAAGTTATGATTCAAATATTCTACAAGGACAAAGGCAAGATAGCCATATCCCAATCCCTCGTTTTTCTGGATGAGCTTGGAATGGACGATGTAATCTGGATAGATCTCTTTTCTCCGGACGGAGATGAGAAGAGGGCTGTCGAGACATTTTTGGATACGTCCCTGTCCTCCAGGGCACAGGCTGAGGAGATTGAGTCGTCGTCCCGTTATTCGGAGACGGAGACTACCATCTCGGTCAATACCAACTTCTTGATTCCCGGACCGGACGAGTATTCGATGGAGGCGGTGTCCTTCATTCTATGTGAGGGTATCATAGTGTCAATCAGGAACGTGCAGTTGCGCAGCTTCTCGGATATACAGAGGAAGATACAGGTCAACAGCAAGTTGTATCCGACCGGTTATCATGTGCTGGTAGGTATCGTGGAGAATAGGATCGACCTTGATGCCGACATGATCGAGCTTATGTCCAAGGAGATCGACACCTACAGCAAGAAAGTGAGCACCGGAAAGGATGTCAACGAGGAGTTCCTGCTGGATATCAACCAGCTGCAGGAGAATACGATGCTGGTGCGCGAGAATGTGGTCGACAAGCAGAGGATGATATCGTCGATTATGAAGAGCGACAAGTTCCCCAGGGATATTTTCGCTAAGCTGAGCGTCATCAACAAGGACATAGTCTCCTTGCTCAACCACACCAATTTCAGTTTCGAGCGTCTGGACTACCTGCAGAATACGGTAGTCGGTCTGATTAACTTGGAGCAGAACCGCATCATGAAGGTGTTTACATTCGTCTCCCTGCTGCTGATGCCTCCGACGCTGATAGCCTCGATATACGGCATGAATATCAGTCTGCCTATGACGGGTTCCGGCCTGTGGGATTTTTTTATTCTGCTGGTGTTGATGATTGTCGCGATTTTTATTGTAATTTTGGTCTTCCGAAAAAGAAGAATGCTTTAAGTTATGAGTGAGATAAAGAAACCTGATACATGGGCGGAAGGCCGCCGCAAGATAGACTGGGTAAGGGCCAACATGCCCCTGCTCAACAGGATAGAGGAAAAGTTCAAGAAAGAGAGACCCTTTGACGGGCTGAAGATTGCCTTGTCGATACACCTTGAGGCCAAGACGGCGTATCTGTGCGAGACACTGGCGGCCGGAGGGGCACAGATGTATATCACGGGATCCAATCCGCTGTCCACTCAGGACGATGTGGCAGCTGCTCTCGTGCATGAGGGGCTGGAGGTCTTCGCATGGCACGGCTGTACGGAGCGGGAATACATGGACAATATCCGCAAGGTAGTCTCATGCGGCCCCAACATCATAATTGATGACGGAGGGGACCTGGTACATACCCTGCATGCTGAGAAGCCGGAACTGATACCCGGTATCATCGGTGGCTGTGAGGAGACTACGACCGGTGTGATGCGCCTGGAGGCTATGGACAGGGCAGGGGAGCTGCGCTTTCCGATGGTGCTGGTCAACAATGCCAAGTGCAAGTACCTCTTCGACAACCGTTACGGTACAGGCCAGTCGGTATGGAACGGCATCAACCGCACTACGAACCTTATCGTGGCCGGCAAGAATGTCGTCGTGGCCGGTTACGGCTGGTGCGGCAAGGGTGTGGCCATGAGGGCAAAGGGACTCGGGGCCTCTGTCATCGTTACAGAGGTGGATCCGGTCAAGGCCATAGAGGCTGTCATGGACGGCTTTAAGGTGATGCCGATGGAGCAGGCCGCAGAGACAGGGGACATCTTTGTGACCGTTACCGGCTGCAAGGACGTCATCACTCCCGCGCATTTCTTGAAGATGAAGGACGGGGCCATCTGCTGCAACGCAGGACATTTTGACTGCGAGGTGGACGTGCACGGTATCAAGAACATGGCCGTGGAGTCCTGGAAGGCCAGGGAGAATATTATGGGCTACCGCCTGCCTAACGGCCGTGCGGTATTTATACTGGCTGAGGGCCGTCTGGTAAACCTTGCCTCCGGAGACGGGCATCCCGCCGAGATTATGGACATGAGTTTCGCTATACAGGCCCTGAGTGCCGAATATCTTGTACGCCATCGTGGAGAAGCCATGCCGCGTATCATCAGTGTGCCTGAGGAGATAGACTCCGCTGTAGCGCGGATGAAGCTGGAGAGCTGGGGCACCGGTATAGACGAGCTGACGCCGGCTCAGCATGAGTATCTTTACGGAGGCCATTAGAAGTTTTTAAATTTTGAAAAAAATATAAAAAAGATGCCGAAAGTCAAATTCTACACTGGCATAGACATACCTTTGGAGTTTCACCGTGCGAGGATAGTCCAGAAGGTGAGGCTTCTTCCCATAGACGAGAGATACGGGGCCCTGAAGAAGGGCGGTTTCAATACTTACCGCATGGATTCGGCAGATGTCTATCTGGACATGCTGACCGACAGCGGAACCAATGCCATGAGCGACCTCCAGCTGGCTGCGATGATGAGGGCTGATGACGCCTATGCCGGCAGCGAGTCGTTCAAGCGGCTGGAGAAGGCTGTCTTCGATGTGCTAGGCAAGCGCCATGTGGTGCCTGCTCATCAGGGCCGCGCCGCAGAGAACGTGATTATGAGGGCGTTCCTGAAGCCTGGTGATGTTGTCCCGATGAACTATCATTTCGGCAGTACGGCCAATCACATCCGCATTAACGGCGGTAAGCACATTGACCTGGTTGCTCCAGATGTGGCATTCACATCAGCGTCCGGTAATCCGTTCAAAGGCAATATCGACATCGCCCGTCTGGAGGAGTGCATCGCACAGTACGGGGCTGAGCACATACCGTTTATAAGAATGGAAGCCTCTACCAATCTGATTGGCGGCCAGCCTTTCTCGATGGCCAACCTGATGGAGGTGCGCAAGGTGGCTGACCGTTACGGCATCAAGGTGCTGCTGGATGCCTGTCTGCTGGGTGAGAATGCCTGGCTTATCATCCAGCGTGAGCCGGAGTACGCCAGAGCCACTCTTTCCGAGGTGCTTTTGAAGATGTGCTCACTGGCCGATATCGTCTACTTTTCGGCCCGCAAGCTCTCATGCACCAGAGGAGCCGTCATCGCCACTGACAACTATCAGGACAAGTTGAAGATGGATCAGGTGGTAGCCGTATTTGAGGGCTACGTGACCTATGGCGGTATGTCCATGAAGGAGATAGAGGCGATGGCGCAGGGTCTCTATGAGGCGACTGACGAGGACTATATCTGTCAGAATCCTGAGTTCATAAGGTATTTTGTCAACGAGGCTGTAAAGAAAGGCATACCTATGGTGACTCCTCCGGGCGTGCTCGGAGCGCAGATAGACGCGAAACTGTTCTGCGACCATATTCCCGTCCGCGACCTGCCGGCCAGTTCCCTGGCGGCGGCCATCTACCTGTGCTCTGGAATACGCACCATGGACGGCGGCACATATCAGGACGTGTCGGAGGACGACCCGGATTTTACGGCGGATATGGAACTGGTGCGCATGGCTTTCCCACGCAAGGTGCTGACCCTCTCGCAGACCATGTACGCTCTGGACCGCCTGAAATGGCTCTATGACAACAGAAAGCTCATCGGAGCCATCCGCTGCCACGATATCCCCGGCATGCAGCGGTGCTTCCGCACTCCAATGGAGCCTGTCGGCGACTGGCCTGAGCGTCTCATCGCCAAGTTCAAGGAGGATTTTCCCGACAGCCTGTAGATTGCAGGAATTTGTCTGATTAATGATAGATTTTCCCCTGTAGAGCTCTCTATAGGGGAAAATTCTTTTATAGCATGAGTAAGTTTTTGAGTTCTCTTTGTTTCCGTCGTGGAGACGGTTTCTGGATGTATGTCTGGAAGATACTGGTGTTGATTGTCACCGCTACAGTGGCGTTTGTCGGAGTGCTTGTTTTCTGGCAGTTCTGCCGTTATAAGGTGTATTACGGCTGGCTACGTCCGGCTTTGTCCAATAAGGTGTCCTGGTCCGTTTATCTCAGCGACCGGATTAGGATGGACTATATGCTTTACAGTAATGGGGTGCGTCTTTACGACAAGGAGCAGGATAAGGTGGTGATGAAGGGACTCGCATCGGTGTTTATCCCTGAAAATATGAGTGATAGTTTGACGGTGTTCAGGAAGGACGGCAAGAGGGGGTATCTGAACCGTTTTACAGGCGAGGTGGTGATACCGGCCCGGTACAGGCGTGCGTGGGTATTCTCGGAGGGACTCGCCGGGGTGCAGCTGGAGGATGAGAGGATAGTCTTCATTGACAGTACCGGCAATGTGGTGATTGACAAGATGCTGCGCTATGGCGGAGAGTCAGCGTACGTGTTCCATGACGGGCTGTGCCGTGTCACGGATTATTACAGCTGCAAGGCCGGGCTGATAGATACCGCTGGAAGATGGGCCTTGGAGCCGGAGTATGACAATGTCGTGAGGTACAGGGATTTCTGGCTGGTAAGGAAAGGCGGTCTGTACGGGCTGCTGACCATAGACCTGGATACAGTGCTGTCTGTGTCGTATCCGAGGATTGAGGTAAAGGATGACTGTATAGAGGTGGGGCTTCAGGACCATACGGCCAAACTTTTCGATTATGAGGGCAATGTGCTGGAGGAGTTTCTGATAGACGAGGTGTCCGACCTGCTGTATCCCGCAGGAACTCCGGTGGCGGATGAGTACGGAGAGCCTGTCGATACTGTGTATGCGAGGGCGTCCTGCAAGGCCTATATGGTGTATGGAGCGGGTCGGCATTACGGTCTGATGGGTGGTGACGGAAAGATTCTCACCCCGCCGTCATACACGGAGATAGTGGCTTTGGGGCGGGACCTGTATTTCTGCCGTCCCAACGGTATCGTGCTCAACGAAAAGGGGCAGCGTGTCAATTAAACGGTTCGCCGTGGACTTCGGATGCCCCGGGTTTTCTCTGAAACACTTATCGGCGGACAATCCATCTGTCGATGTTACGTGCCTGTGCGGAGAAGTTGACTCCGACCAGTATTGTCTCGCGGGAGTCTGTGGCGAACGGCGCGGCGTATTGCCTGTCCTCAATCTGCCTCAGGGCTTCCTCGGCCGAGCCTTCGAGCTTGAACTCCATGACGTAGACGAATCTGTCGGTCTGCAGCACCGTGTCAATGCTGCCCCGTGAGGTATGGTACTCAGCCCTTACATAGAATCCCAGAAGCTTGAACACGATGAAGAGCACATTCTGGTAGTGCAGCTCGCGGTCGCGTATCAGCTCGTATGGCGTGTCAGCCATGAAGCTCTGGAGGCGTATCATGAATGCGTCAACGTCCCCGGAGCGTATATCCCGCACCAGTTTCTTTATAATGGCCTGGGATTCGGTTCCGTCCAAAGATGTGTACCATGGGAGGAGGTATTCCATGAATCCCTCCTCGACTTCCTTGTTGGGAAAGTCGAGGGTATATAGACCGAACTCCTTGTCATAGTCCCTTATGGTCAGGTATCCGCTCTGGTATATTACCGGAATGGGCTTGTCGTCCCCGTAGACGTTGTTGAGGACGCTTTCGGGCACTTCCGAGTCAGTGAGATGCTCCAGGTCAAAATTGCTCTGCTTCAGCAGTTCCACGAGATAGGTGGGCGTTCCCGTCTCGAACCAGTAGCTTCCGAACTTCCTCTTGCTGAAAGTGTTGAGCAGGCTGAACGGATTGTATATCCCCTCGGATTCAGGAGTGAAATGGTATCCGTCGTACATCTCTCTCAGTTTCCTGCAGGCCGCGTCATAGTCCATGCCCTGCGCCTCCGCCAGCTCATGCAGGCCCTCTTCCATATACCTGTGGATCTCGCTTTCGGTAATGCCGCACAGAGATACATATCTGTTGTCCATAGAGATGTCGTTCAGGTTGTTGAGGTCGCTGAATACGCTCACCTTGCCGAACTTTGTCACCCCCGTGAGCATGGCGAACCTGATATGCCCGTCCAATGTCTTGAGCACCCCGTAGAACGGCTTCAGCATGTTCCTGAACTCCTCCTGCAGGGGCTTGTTCCCAATGGCCTGAAGCAGGGGCTTGTCGTACTCGTCCACGAGTATTGCCACCCGGTGCCCTGTCTGCTCATGAGCTCTCCTGATGATGCCGGCCAGGCGCAGGGACAAGGATGTCTCCGTCGGATCGCATCCGTAGACTTTCTCCCAGTTGGACAGAGTGTTGTTAAGGATGGCGTTCAGACTCTCGGGAGTATTGTACCTCTCTATATTCAGGTCTATATGCAGCACCGGCCTTGCCGTCCAGTCTTTCTCCATCCTCTCCATCGCAAGCCCCTCGAAAAGCTCCTTTTTGCCTTGGAAATAGGCCTCCAGAGTGGAGATGAGCAGACTCTTGCCGAATCTTCTGGGACGACTGAGGAAATAGTAGCTGCCACCGTTCACCAGCTTGTAGACAAGTTCTGTCTTGTCAATGTAGAGATATCCGTCCCGACGGATCTTCTCGAAGTTCTGTATGCCGATAGGGTATTTCATGTCGTTACTTTTAACAAAAGTAGCATTATTTAATGGCAAAATGAAAAAAAATGTATCTTTGTACTCGATTTGAAAATTGTTTAGAAACAGAACCGAATAGGTTTCAGGCAGTTGGATAATCTATGTCTTAACCACGCCGATTTGTGACCTTAAACGAACTGATGAAGGATGGGCGGGCAAGACATTAGACATAATATGAAGGCGTTTACTTAGCGCTTTGTTCTTGACGGACTGGAATCTCGCAAATTACCAATTGTAGTCATGAACTAAGCAACGGTAGATGACCCGGGTATGATTATATTCAATGATAGTCATATCGGCGTGGGTTCTCGCGTTGCTCGTTCAACTACAATGGGCATGCGAGAGCCTCAGTTCGTGGGACGGGCAACAAGTCAGTACCCACGTCTTTTTTTTATTTCTGCTGTTGGGGTACTAAGCAGAGTTTAGTATGGAGCAATGGCGTATTTACGGATCTATGATGAAGAT
>DVHR01000045.1 GCA_018711925.1 Candidatus Coprenecus pullicola | reverse complement strand
ATAATCTTGCGCCCTATCTGGGTAATCGCCTTGTCTATCTTACCGCTTTTCTTTATGCGGTTGGCAGTGGGCAGACTGCACCCGAACAGTTTGGCTATACCGAGTATTCCGTACACATACTTCTTTTCCGTGTCTGTAACGGGTTGCGGCAATGCTTCGGCCTGACCTGAAGCGTGCTTACTCAGGAATATGAATTCTTCGCCTGTCATTTGCCAGACGGGTTTTGATAATAATTCTTGGATATTTGTCATCGTCCAATCTATTTAGTCGTTAAACAATCAGCCCTGCGCACTGGCTGTTATTTCTGTTCTCGAACGATGCAAAATTAGGTAGGGTTATGAGTGGTAAGGATGGGGACGGTACAAACTGAATATCATTGTATCTTATTGAATATCAGAAAACAAAAATACCACTCAAAAATTATTTTGAGTGGTAAAAGTGGAACTTTCGTAAAGTATCAGGATATATCACGGATTATCTGAATATATGTTCCATTTCCTTGGCGAAATTTTGGTTGCTGTCACTGGGGAAATCTGAAACAGGCTCCTTGTACTTGGATTTGTAGTAGCTGTCGTCAATATCCAGCAGTTTCAGTATTCTGTCTTTCCATTTGTCCCTGTCCTGTTTGGAGAGTTTCTCGCTCATCAGGAATATCAGATAGCATACACGTATTTTCTCTCTCGGTTTTATTTTCAGCTTACAGTTGCAGGGGTGAAGATTCATATTGGCATAGAAATCTGGTGCGGAAATTTCTTCGAACTGTTCTCCTTTGCACACCTCATGAATGAGCGAAAGTAATTTCATGCTGAAATATTCCTGTTGTTCTTCTGTCGTTTCCTGCTGACTGATTGGCTCGCTTGATTTATTCTCTTGCTTTCCGTCAGGAATGTATTTCTTCAATATATCCAGAAAAAGGCAGCTTTGACGGTATATGTCCGCACAACAGTTCTTCATATATTGGAATGCCTCTGTTCTTGTAGCCTTTTGCTGGTCATAGAGTTTGTTCAGTTTGGCTTTTTCCCTGTCATATTCAGCCTTGCAGCGTTCATATTCTTTCTCTGCCTGTTTTTCCTCTTCGGCTGTATGCTCCCTGTAACCAATGGAATCATACCTGTTGTTGGCTTCATTCAGCGGCTTGCTCAGACTTCTTGTAACATCCAGCTGGGCTTCAATTTCCTGAGAATACCTTTCCATGTGCTGATAGCAAGCACGTTCTATGGCTCTGTCACTTAACGGGCGTATCTCATAAGCCTGTATGCTCTTTTCTATTTCAGTTTTCAGACTGTTGAGTATCAAGGTGTATTGCTCTTTTTGCTTGTCAAGCACCAGTTCAAGGATAGCGGCTTCAAAGGATTTCATGTCATTATACTCCTGATAGAAATCCGATATGAATTTCTGCCTGTCAAAAGAAAAAGCGTAATTATCTATATAGTCTCTGTATATTCTGTTAAGTTCTCCATATTGGGGAATCATCGTCTGTATCTTTCCTGCCATATACTTTATATTATGGGTTCTTGTCCTTGTCAAGGAATAAGGTCAGTTCTTCTTCCACTTCTTCTATACTCGGTAGGGCAGATTTCAGATTTTCGGGTACTGCCTTGCTCAATTGATAGTCGCTGATACCTATCGGCTGGTCATATCCAGCCAAGGCATATTGTGCCACGACCTCATCCTTACCCCTGCACAGCAAAAGACCGATGGTCTTGTTATCATTTTCTCCCCTCAGTTTATCATCTACAACATTGATATAGAAATTTAACTGCCCTGCATATTCCGGTTTGAATGGCGTTGCTTTCAATTCCACGACGACATAGGCGTGGAGCTTGATATTATATAGAATCAGGTCGGCGAAAAAGTCACTGTCCCCAATCTGGAAATGTTTTTGTCTGGCAACAAAAGCAAAGCCGTTACCCATTTCCAGCAAGTAACGGGTTACATGCTTTACCAACTGTTCTTCTATATCCCTTTCGTCAGCCTTTTCCTTTGCTCCTGCCAAGTCAAAGATATACGGGTCTTTTAACAGATAATTGGCAAGATCGCTTTGAGGTGCCGGAAGTGTGGCAGTGAAGTTGTTTACCTTGTTACTCTTGATTTGTCTGTCATACAGATTACTTTCAATCTGCATTTTCAGCACATTACTGCTCCAACCCATTTCTACAGATTGTTTCATATACCAATACCTTACACCTAATGGTAGCGGATTATTGAGTATGACCATATGGCTTGCCCAATTTATTCTTGCAATCGGTGACGCCAAGAATAAATCTTCTATATCCTCTATTTTTATTTTATAGATGGTTGCTACTGTTTTTTCTACATTCTGAAATTGCGCAGGAACCTCCTGCGTAATTTCTAAAGATTGATTATCAGCTGATTGTATTTGCGCAGTAAGCTCCTGCGTAAATTGCCCGCTGTTGAGTTTAAGGACTTCATTAGTAATGTTTTGAATATTAGGGACTGACAGTATTGAATCTGTTTCAATAAAACTACGAAGTACATTTAACGGATATAAACGGGCAAACTGGCACATATAAGTAAGATTACGCTCCGAATATCCCTTCTTTTCAGGATAATTGAATCTGATTGCCTGTGCCAACTTCTTGATAATTTTACCACCCCAGCCATGCAGGTTTTGGTGGTACAGTATATAATTGCCCATTTTCCAGTAATGGAACAACATCTGGGCATTGGCTGCGGTAATGAGCCGGACTTGTGCCTGTTCTATTTCCGAACCGACAGCATGGACAAAGGCATCAAAATGACCTTTCTTTATATTATGTTCGTTGTTATTTTCCATATTACTAACTATTACTTAACAAAGATAACTCTAATAATGGATAATCTGTGAAACAGACTGATACTTTTATAGTTGGTTAAACTTGTTCATTGCATTAGCCTTAATATCATCGGCTATGTCAATGTAGGGCTTCATGGCTTTATAATCACTGTGTCCTGTCCATTTCATTACAACCTGTGCCGGAATACCTAGAGCCAGCGCATTACAGATGAATGTTCTTCTTCCTGCATGAGTACTGAGCAATGCGTATTTCGGGGTAACTTCATCTATGCGCTCATTCCCTTTATAGTAGGTTTCACGTATAGGTTCGTTAATTTCTGCCAGTTCTCCCAGTTCTTTCAGATAATCATTCATTTTCTGATTGCTGATAACAGGCAATACCATGTGGTTTTCAAAATGGATGTCCTTGTATTTTTCAAGTATGGCTTTACTGTACTTGTTCAGTTCAATACTCAGACTATCTGCCGTTTTAACGGTGGTGACTTCTATATGGTCGGACTTGACATCACTTCTCTTTAGGTTGCGAACATCTGAATAACGCAGACTGGTAAAGCAACAGAACAGGAAAACATCCCGGACACGTTCCAGATACTGTTTGTCTTTGGGTATCTGATAGTCTTTAAGTCTGTTCAGTTCTTCCCATGTCAGGAAGATTACCTTCTTGGGGGTGGTTTTCAATTTCGGTTTGAACGTATCGTATGCTATATTCTGGTGATAGTCTTTCTTGAAGCTCCACCGCAGGAACCATTTGAGGAATCCCATTTGTTTACCGATGGTACTGTTCCTCATATCCTTTTTGTCGCGCAGGAAATTGACATATTCGTTCAGTCCGAATTCATTGAAATATTCAAAGGTTAAATCTTCCTTGAACTCCTTGAGGTGATTTTTAACGGCTGCAAACTTTTCGTATGTGGATTCAGTCCAGTTATTCTGGTTGCCGCATTCTTTTACAAATTCATCGAATACCTCCCAAAAACTTATCTTTACGTCTTCCTGGTCTTCACTTGTATCTTTCATCCGCAGGTTGAATGCGTCCTTTAGCTGTTGGGTAGTGGGCATGGCTTCCTGTACCTCAAATTCCTTGAACACGTTTTGAATTTCGGTATAGTATTTCAGCAGATCGGCATTGATTTCAGATGCACTTTGCTTTAGTTTGTTGGTACACCCGTTCTTCACTCGCTGCTTGTCAGCATCCCACTTGGCTACATCAATGCGGTAACCCGTTGTAAACTCAATGCGCTGACTTGCGTATATGACACGCATACGGATAGGCACGTTCTCCACGATTGGCACACCGTTCTTCTTCCGGCTTTCCAATGCAAAAATGATGTTTCGTTTGATATTCATAATTGGGTGTGTTTGAAATTCTACACCCAAATATACACCCAATATTTGGAATAGCAAAAGATATTCAGAAAGATTTAGATTTACTATGTACTCCAAATAGTGCTTGATTATTAATGATTTGCAATTTTATGATATTTCTTGAATATGTAGGTTCGAGAGCCTGTCTCTCCGCAGTAGATATTGATTTTCAGTGCTTTGCAAATTAGATGCCCGACTTTACATTTTTTGGTGTAAAGTCGGGCGTTTTTCCTAATTTTACAGTGTTATATAAAATCTGACAGTTATGAGGAACGTTGCGTATTTGGCGGTTCTTGGTATGGCCGCTCTTCTTTTCTCCTGTAATTCCGGTGGCAAGTATGTGATAGAGGGTGCGGACGAGTCTCTGGTGGACGGGCACTGGATGTTTCTGATGGAAGGCACCGGTGAATACGGTGCGCTTGACTCTGCAAGGATAGAGGGTTCTGCGTTCAGGATAGAGACGGACAACCCGGGCTGCGGTTTGGGACTGCTGTACATGGGCACTTCCTCTACGGCCAACGACTTATGGCAGATGAGTGACGTGATCTTTATCGAACCGGGCACGGTGACTGCCGTATATGATGCGGATTATGAGATGTTCATGGCTCAGGGCACTCCGCTCAACGATCTTTATATGCGGCTGGCCTCCGGTGATGTGGGTGAGTATGAGGACGAGGCCGATATAGTACGCGGTAATCTCAATCTTCTGGGGCTTACGATTATGGAGACGATGCTGATTTCTTACTCCAAGCCTGAGATGGAGGCCTTGATGGCCTTGTTTCCAGAATCTCTCAGGGAGCATCCGTTATATCTGGAGATAAAGGAGACACTGGAGGCTGTCAGGGCCGATGTGGGGATGCCGTACTGGGATATAGAGGGGGTGGACCTCCAGGGCAATGAGGTACGGCTGAGTGATGTGGTAGAGCGGCATGGCGTAAGGTATGTGCTTCTGGACATGTGGGCATCATGGTGCGCTCCGTGCCGTGAGGAGATTCCGAATCTGGTCAGTCAGTATGCCCGTTTCAGAGACAATGGGTTTGAGATCTATGGTATGTCATTCGACGGTAACAGGGAGAGCTGGAGCAATACCGTGGAGAATTACGGCATGACGTGGGCCAATGTCATGGCCGAGTGCCCGGACGGTCCCCGTTCCAGTAAAGTCTGGGCGGAGTACGGTATGCTTGGTGTGCCGTGGAATTATCTCATAGATGCCTCAACCGGGGATATCGTTGCGAAGAATCTGCATGGTGATGAGCTTGTGGCAAAGCTCGAAAGTCTCTTCGGAATGGATTGACAAGCGAGCGGCGTCTGACTTCGTCATGCACCACGGCAACGCAAATAAATTTGCGCTGCGCTCGGCTTCTGCGTATTTTTGACTTCGTCATTAATACTGTTCACGCCTCGGCAGTGCAAATAAACAAGTTCATTTGCATTGCTCTCGGCTTCTGCGTATTTTTGCGCATAAAAACAATAAGTGATGCGGGATTATACGATAGAGATATGCGCTCCGTCATATGAGAGCGCACTGGCGGCTCAGAGAGGAGGTGCCGCGAGAATAGAACTGTGTTCCGAACTGGATGCCGGAGGGGTTACGCCTTCCTTCGGGCTGATTCAAGGAGTAAGGGCCGCGCTTGCTATTGCTGTCAATGTGCTGGTCCGCCCGAGATCAGGTGATTTCCTGTATTCGTCCTATGAGGTGGAGACAGTCACGAGAGATATCGCCCTTTGTGCCCAGGCCGGTGTGCAGGGTGTCGTGGTGGGAGCATTGACTGCTGATGCGAAAGTGGACAGGACTGCGGCTGCGGAATGGCTGAAGGAGGCACGCAGGCATGGCCTTTCGACTACGTTTCACCGTGCGATAGACTGCGCGGACAATATCTTCGACGCGCTTGAGGAAGTGGCCTCGCTCGGTTATGACCGTGTGCTGACTTCCGGCGGCTGTCCGACTGCATGGGAAGGCCGTGAGACAATTGCCCGGATGCAGGCTATGATGGCCAACCGTACAGGCAGTGCCCGCAAGCCTCTGACAATCATGCCGGGCTCCGGTATCAACCCCGATAATATCCGGGAGCTTGCGATGCTGACCGGAGTCAGTGAACTGCATTTTTCCGCCACTGTCCGTCACAAGTCAGGCATGAGAGTTCTCGGCGGCATTGCGAAAGAAGAGGCGGTGGTCCATAGTGACGAGTCAATAATCCGCCGCGCCATCACTGCCCTGCACCAGTAGCCCCTCGCATCCTTCCCCTTAAGTGCCGCGGGAGCGGTGGGTGACGGCTGTGGTGTGAAGGCCGTATCTGATTATCAATGTGTTATGTTTGATGCTGCACATTTGGGCATTTTAAAAACGGTCAAATGTGCACTTCGCTTTGTAATACGTTGTAAATCGAGGGCGATTTTTTCGGACTGCACAGCCGCTTCCAAAATTTTCTCAAAAGTAGGTCAGAAGCATGAAATGGCCTGTTGATAACTGATGGCTGATACCTATCCTGTGTCAAATTGTAGTAATATCTTGAGTGTTTGTAAGTTATAAGGATGCGTCTGAGGATAGGGGTGGGCGAAATCGGCTAAAACAAGCGAAAATCATGACTCCTATCCTCGACTGTTTTGTCTTATGCATTAAATAACAGTTCATTGATTGATTGCTGTCGAGGATAGGCCTTGCCAATATTAGGTTCTCTTGCGAAGGTGCCGGAGGTGGAAGGAAAAAGGCAGGCTCAGGCTTAATAAGTACTTTTACAATGTCCAACACACTGCTTGAATGTATTGCGTTGATTGTTAGGCTCATGCATTTTGGTGATGTGCTGGACTGCCCGCTTTTTGCCACAAAACAGCCATTTTACCCCGGGTCCAGCAGATGCTCTTTTTCAGAGTGCCTGTATACTAGGCACTTCCCCAAGCATGCCCTGCTGGACCTCCCAAGAAGTCTCATGACACGGGGGAAAGTGCACCGGAATCGCGGGAAATCCCAGCACTTTCCCCGGAGGGTAAGCTGTCAAACCAAATAATTTATTATTTTTGAGCATTTGCAATGTCCAGCATACCGTCCAAATGTACTCCCATCATTATCAAGCATATACGTTTTAATGACTTGCTGGACCCCGCGTATTTTGCCACTAAACGACGATTTTACCCCAGGTCCAGCAAGTATCTTTTTCAAAAGTGCTTGAAATCAAATGTTTTCGAAAGCCATTCTTGTTGGACTATAAGGTGTGAATTAGATATTATATCTTTGTACCACCAAAACGTAAACCTTACGAATATATGCGACTGATACTTCCAGACTCCTGTTCTGACCTCCTGCAATATGATATGGCAGAGGGGGTGACGGCATTCTCCCCGCTCAGGGACGCCGTGCTTCCGATGCCTGTGGTACAGGCGCATCAGGTGCACGGGGACCGGGTGGCCGTCGTCGGGTCGGCGGCTCTCACGCGGGAAGACCTCGAAGGTTTCGACGCGCTGATAACCGACGTGCCGGGATTGGCCATCGGTGCCAGGACTGCCGACTGCATCCCCGTGCTGATGTACGACCCGGTGCATCGGGCAGTGGCGGCAGTACATTCCGGCTGGAAGGGCACTGTGCTGAAAATCGCGGAGAAGACCCTGTCCGCGATGTCTAGCGAGTTCGGAACCCGCCATGCCGACATCTTAGCGGTTATCGGTCCCGGCATAGGCCCCGACAGCTTCCAGGTCGGTCCCGAAGTCGCCCGGGCCTTCCTCGACGCAGGCTTTCCGGAAGCCGGACTCCCCGGAACATACTCCTCCGGTTCCCCCTTATGCAGAAAGAACGATGAACAGCCATCATCCGGAGCGCAGGCCGTCATGCCGGGTATGGGCAGACCGATTATCTCGGACCAGGGGCCTAAGATACCCGGCACGATGCAGGGCGGCCTGCACATCGACCTGTGGGAAGCCGTCCGCCTGACACTGATCCGGGCCGGTGTCCCCGACAGCCATATCCTCACCGTCGGCATCGACACCTACACCCACCCCGGCTTCTTCTCCGCCCGCCGCGAAGGCCCCTCCTGCGGACGCACTGTCAACACCATCATGCTCAATCCGTAAGCCATCGGGCGGCCCGACCGGCCGGCAATGAACGGAAACCCGACGATGGACGGAAGGCCCGGCAACGAACGGAATATCCGACCGAAGCAAGTGCCGGACAACAGACAGCGGAGCAGCACTGCGCAGACAGGTCTGCTGCACTCGGAGCCGACAGGCCTGGCAACGGTAAGCTGTGCCGCACCTCATTTTCACAAGACGCTAACACTCAGGTCTATACAAAACACTCCCGATCTTTTCACCCCCTTACAACAGCCCGAAAAGATCACGCAATACACGAAAGTCGCTAATTATCTGAAATATGCAAAAACACACCGCTCCCCTGTTTACAAATAATCATTACCTTTGCACTTTAAATGCATGGCACATGACTTCCGAAGAATACCTCCTGCAACTGAAACCGCTGGATACCGGGATACAAGACGACATTGCCAGGATACTGCACTTCTGCGCATTCAGCGGCGGGGACATCAGCGATTACAATTTGAGGAAATACGCAAATTACTACAGCCTCAATTTCAGCAAGCTCTCTAACCAAGTCAGAAGTCTGATCAGGGATGGCTGGCTTATAGAAAATTATGATTTCAGCACATACGGTACAAAAACAGAGTTGCGGGGCCGGCTGTTCTTTCCCATGGCGTTCAGACTGATGAAATTCCATCCCGGACTGATTACGGAGTTCGGGAATATCAGTCCACGGAGGACTAATTACGGCGAGTGGATGTGGGAGACAGCCAGGTACATTTTCAACGGCATGGAGGAGCATGTCAGGTGGGACAAGATGATACTGCCGCCTTCTCAGAAATATTCGGTATTCATGGATGTATGGCGCGTCACTGCATTCAAAAAAGGAGTGCTGTCTCTCGATGACAAGAATTTCTCCAAAATGGTGCAGGTATTCCTTGAGACCGGTCTGGATTACGACACACTGGATGAGCAGCAGTTCTCCGATCTCGACCAGCTGCTGACTGGCATGTATGCCGCAAAAAGCCTGTTCTGGAATGACGGCACGTGCATGCTCTTGGACATGACCGGCCTGTACCGTTACATATTCTGCGGTACCGCCCCCGGGACGGCATACCACAACGGCAGCTTCTGGTCCAAGGCAGCCGATGCCGTCGAAGCACTCTACAGCAGGGATATCGACCTGAGTCTGCGCTTGTTTTCCGAGTCCCTGAAAATGCGCAACAAGCTCTGCAAGGACAAGAATCTGTACTATACCCCGATACTGAGCCTGCTGCTGATTGCGGCATACAAGATGGCGGACACCGAAGAGACCCGGAAGAAAGTCTCACAGTTCCTCAACAAGAACAAATCCGGGAACCTCCCTGAACTGAACGCCGCATTCACCGCCGCCGAATATATCGGCAGTACGACAATGCATCGCAGCGACATGATTGAATACGCTGTCCGCAGGGCAAGGCGTTACGGAGCCCCCGCTGACAACTCCTTCGCCATGCTGCTGGCAGGATGCCTGAAAGTCCCGCTTGAGAACATCTTCAAGGATGCCGGTGCTGTTCACCCGCCCAAGTGCGCCCTGCTGCGCTACGAGCTGAGTCCGTTCATGGATGTCCCCGACCGGGATCGGCTGCACGGAATTTTCGGAGGCGAACCTCTGTTCTCCTCCATAAGCACCAAGGAGCCGTGGGAATATCTTCTGGCAGAAGTCTCCTCCGGACTGGACAGAGTGCAGGCAAAAGGCGGACAGACCGTCCGGCAACAGCGCATCTGCTATGTCGTCAACCGTTACAATGTCCGTATCATGATGCAGGAGTGGCTCAAGAGCGGCAGATGGAGCTCCCCCAGAAACGTAAGCGCGGGCAGTTTCATGGACAAGGCACTGCCGTATATGGACGAAATCGACCATACTGTCGCCTCCGCCCTGGACTATCCAAGCAGCTGCTACTCCCACGAGGAGATATTGCCTTATCTGGCCGGATGCCCGAGAGTCTTTCTGGACAGCAGCGACAATCAGCCGGTCAGCATCGAGGAAGAGAAGCCGTATCTATGCCTGAAGGAGGATCCGACCGGATATGCCCTGAGCACCAACGTACCGGTATTTCATGGCCATGCCAAGACGGCCGGAATCCTCACGAAGGACAGCACCCATTACGTGACAGTCCGTATCGACAAACAGCAGAAAGCCGTTATCGAGAGTCTGATGCAGATAACGCACTACCCCAAGTCCGCGGCAGGAGCACTGAAGGAGCTGATGATCAAATTGGAAAATATCCTGGAAGTACGCACGCCGTTCAGTGGGGAAAGCGGCGGGGCCATATGGAAAGACGGGCAATGCCGTCTGACCGTCAGACTGATTCCCGACAAGGACTGTTACCACGCAAACCTGCTGATTTACCCGCTGGAGGGCAGCACCCGCTCATTCTACCCCGGCAGAGGAGAACGCACTTACAACGACACGGCAGGAGAACAGCGGTACAGACTCACGCGCAATATCAGGGGTGAAAGAGACAATCTGCGGGAGGTTTCCGATTTTCTGGAAAATGAACTGGGACTCGACCAGAATGATGAGAACTCCTCATACGTACTTGACACCGCCGGTCTCCTTTCCCTGCTGGAGTTCATACAGGAACGGAAGGAGGACTTCTGCGCTGAATGGCCGGAAGGCAAGAGTTTGAGAATCAAGGGAACACTGATCTCGCGGCAGATCAGTATCAATTTCACCTCCGGGGAGAAATGGTTCGAGGCCGAAGGAGAGGCAACTCTGAGTGACGGCAGCCTCCTGTCCCTCAACGACCTGATGCGGGCAGTGGCCTCAGGGGCCGTGGGCGGCAGATACGTCCGGTTGGGAGATGACGAGTACATGGTACTGTCCGAGTCCCTGCTGTCGCAACTGAGGAAAATCGAGGCCGTATCGCAACAGGCTTCCGGCAAAGGCAGCCGTATTCCTCTCCTGCAGATAGGACAGCTGGCATCTGTCCTGCACCGCTCGGGCATGGCCGTTTCCTCCGACGGAGGGCCCGAAAAGTTGGAAAAGGCGATGAGGGAGGCCGCCGGACTTCAGCCGGAGATACCGTCCGGACTGCAGGCCGTACTCCGCGACTACCAGGCTGACGGCTTCCGGTGGATGGTCCGTCTGGACCACTGGGGTGCCGGAGGCTGTCTGGCCGATGACATGGGACTGGGCAAGACAGTACAGGCCATAGCATTTCTCCTGTACAAGGCTGCTGAAGGCCCGTCCCTGGTAGTGGCCCCCGCTTCCGTCGTCCTCAACTGGAGCAGCGAGCTCGCCCGTTTCGCCCCTGGACTGAATGTCAGGATCCTCAACTCCGCTGACGACCGCTCTGCCCTGCTGGAGAACGCAGTAGCCGGAGATATTGTCCTGACCTCTTACAGACTGCTGGCCACTGAACGGGAGTCTCTGTCCGCCATCAGATGGAACACCGTCTGCCTGGACGAAGCCCACACCATCAAGAACCGCAGTTCCACCACTGCCGCTGCCGCCATGTCCCTGCACGCCCGGAGCCGCCTGACACTCACCGGAACTCCGGTTCAGAACTACCTTGGAGAACTGTGGAGCCTCTTCCAGTTCCTCAATCCCGGTCTGCTGGGCAGCTATCAGCACTTCGCAGAACGCTTCATCAACACCGCGTCAGAAGAGGACTCCCGGATGCGCCGGCAGCAGTTGCGCCGTATCATATCCCCGTTTATCCTGCGCCGGACCAAGGCCGAAGTGGCAGCGGAACTGCCGGAAAAGACCGACATTATCCGGCGCATCGTCCTGTCCGACTCCGAGCGGACCGGATACGAGCTCATGCGCGAGCGTGCCCGGAAAGCCGTGGAAAGTTCCGACAAAGTATCCGTCAACATCCTCTCGGATATCACCCGCCTGCGCATGGCAGCCTGCGATCCGGCCCTGACCGGAAACTCCGGCCTGGAACGTTCCTCCAAGACCGAGGCTTTCATGGATCTGGCTTCCGAGATACTCTCCGGCGGCAACCGCATACTGGTATTCAGCCAGTTCACAAGTTACCTGAAACGGGTGTGCGGGGAGCTCGACGCCATGGGTACGGAATATTTCTATCTGGACGGGAGCGTACCGGTGACCAGACGGGCGGAGATGGTCGGCGCATTTCAGAAAGGCGAGCGCAACATCTTCCTGATCAGCCTCAAGGCCGGAGGACTGGGTCTCAACCTGACCGGTGCCAACTACGTCATACACCTCGATCCCTGGTGGAATCCCGCCGTAGAGCAGCAGGCCACAGACCGTGCCTACCGTATCGGCCAGCAGCAGAACGTCACCGTCTACCATCTGATCTCGGAGCACACCATCGAGGAGAAGATTCTCCGTCTCCACAAGACCAAGCGGGACCTGGCCGACGCCATCCTCGAAGGCCAGGGCTCAGGCCGGGCCATCACTTTGGAAGAGTTGCGGGACATGCTGGACATCTGATGATTATCTTTGCAAAATTATGAAACAGCCCTTGAACAATTGTGCCCGGATTGAGTCGGTGGACGCTCTGAGGGGATTCGCGGTTATGGCCATTGTGCTGGTCCACAACCTGGAGCATTTTATCTACCCGGTGTATCCGACGGACCCACCGGCATGGCTCGGTATGCTCGACCGGATAGTGCTGGACGGCACTTTCTCCCTTTTCGCGGGGAAGGCCTACGCCATTTTCGCCCTGCTCTTCGGCCTGACCTTTTTCCTTCAGAATGACAGGCAGAAAAGAGAAGGGTAGGATTTTGGCTGGAGATTCCTGTGGAGGATGCTGATGCTGGCCGTGTTCGCGACACTCAACGCGGCATTCTTTCCCGCGGGCGATGTACTTATGCTTTTCGCGGTGGTCAGCATCGTGCTGCTGATCACACGCAACTGGAGCGGCAGGGCCATCTTCATCACCGCCGTCATCTTCCTGCTCCAGCCCGTAGAGTGGTTCCACTGCATCGCCGCACTGATCAACCCCGGGCACACCCTGCCGGACCTGCACGTAGCCGAAATGTACGCCGAGGCCGCCGAATACACGAAAGCAGGAGATCCGGGGGCATTTTTCTTAGGAAACGTCACCTTGGGGCAGAAGGCCAGCCTTCTCTGGGCTGTCAATGCCGGACGCCTCGTCCAGACTGCCGGGCTTTTCCTTTTAGGGCACTGGCTCGGACGCCGGAAGATGTTCAGTGACAAGGGGAACAATACCCGTACATGGACGATGGTCCTCGCAGTAGCCGCGACAGCTTTCGCTCCCCTCTACACCCTGAAGGAACTGGCGATGCAGACCCAGGGCACAGCCGCCCAGTCCGCAGGCACGGCTCTCGACATGTGGCAGAAACTGGCTTTCACCCTCGTGCTGGTATCCGCCTTCGTGCTCTCGTACAGATTCAGCGACAGGTTCCGCAAGACAGTTTCCGGCCTGCGCTGGTATGGCCGGATGAGCCTGACAAACTACATCTGCCAGTCCGTAATCGGAGTGCTGATATATTTCCCCATCGGCCTCAACCTCGCCCCGTACTGCGGATACACGGTCAGCCTGCTCATCGGAATCGCCGTATTCCTGCTGCAGGTGCTGCTGAGCAGATGGTGGCTGTCACGCCACAGACAGGGCCCTCTGGAGACATTGTGGCACAAGTGGACCTGGCTGAAACTCAAATGATTGTTGTCGGGGTGAGGCGTGCTTTGTGGGGAAAGGGTCAGACTGTGGTGCGGGCAAGGGCCTCGTAGAATGGCTCACGTTCTTTGTAGAGGCGTTCGATGACCTGACGGAGGGGGACGCCGCCACGGTTTTCAAGTAGGGTGCGGCCTCCTGTATCTTTTGAAAGGCGGTCAAACAGGGTGTCTATGTCGGCCTTTACGTAGACGCACCAGGTGAAGCGGGATATCAGGTCCCGGCAGCCCGGGGTGGTGACGATGCCGCCGCCCAGGGACAGTACCAGCGTGCAGCGCGTCATGTCTTCCAGAGTCTCGGGATGCTGCGATATATGCTCTTCCAGGATGTCCTCCAGGCATTCCGCCTCGATGCGGCGGAAACCGGACTCTCCTTCGGCCGCGAAAATCTCGGAGATGGTCTTGCCCTCTCTTTCTTCGATGTACGCGTCAGTATCAATCAGTGGCGCACCCAGCCTGGCTGAAAGTTCCCGGCCCATAGTAGTCTTGCCGGCTGCCATAAAACCTATAAGGGAAATAATCATACCGGAAAGTGTACTGTTTTTGTTGGAAAATGGTTCACTTTCCCCGAAGAGAAGACGGTCGATGTGGCTTGTAGAGGCATCTCAATGGGGGTGGTGAGAAAAGCCTGGCGGAAAGTGCCCGGAATCTGTGGAAAAACGGTACACTTTCCCCTCGGGCTACTAAAACAGGGTGGGTTCATCATCGTCATGGTAGTCTGTGTTGCTGTTGGGCTGTGGAAGGTCGATGTTAAGTTCGACGACTTCGCCGGCTCTGTGACCGGAGTCATCGGTCTGGCTGTCCTTTCCGTCATGACTGTCCTTTGCACCGGCTATGCGGTCACCTGCTGAAGTAGCTCTGTGGCCGTTGTCTTCAAAGGTCAAGTGTCCGGATGCAGGATGGCCGGAGGTCCTTCCAACTGCGGTTGCAGCCGTTGTACTGTCGGAATCAGCCTGGTTTTCAGTGTCGGAGTCCTCTTCAGGGATGTCCAGGGAGTATATCGGTTCTTCTTCCTCTTCATCGGCTTCTTTAATCAGCGGTTCACCGAACGCGATGGAGGCTATCTTCTCTCCGGCTCTCTTGCCCTTTGCTCTGAAGCTCTTGACACCGATAAACTCATCTGCGTCGACGAGAACCGGATCCTTTGGCTTGGCTCCGGAGGGTATGAATTCTATCTTGACTGACGGCCAGAGGTCATCGGATACGTCTATCAGACGGGCTCCGTCATCGACAGGTATGAAATTCTGCGAGGTGTTGTCGCTCAATTCGAAACAGAAACGCTTGATGTAGTAGTAGCCCGAGGCCTTGTCCCAGTATATGGCCGTGTATATCTTTTCAGGGTCAAATTTCTCCACTTTCAGCAGGTCGCCCTGGAACCGGGTGCTCAGGTCCAGACTCGTGGTATAGAACGAGCCGTCCCTGCAGATGGCCAGGATATGCTCGTCGCCCCTGAACTCACCGAGCAGCTCTCCGCGTCCGTCCTCGTTGAGACGGTCGATGTCATGGTCGAACCACATCTGCTTGCCGCCGATGGTGGATATGCCGGAGGCTTTGAGAAGAATCTTCTGGACCGGATGCTTGGTGACTATGTTGCCCATCGAGCCTCGGCCCTTGATGGCCAGTGCGGCGAAATCGAAATCCAGGATCAGTTTTTTGAGTTTCTGGCGGTTGCGGAGGTATATCTTTACGGTCTCGGCCTCTCCGTTGGGGTTGGCTGTGAACCAGAATACCATAGATCCGGGAGTGCCTTTGGTGAGGTCGTACCAGCGGTCGCGGATGATGCTGGGCACTGAGAAGCGCTTGGCGTACATGTAGCCGTCCTTTCCGTCCCGGTATATCGCATTGTAGACAGTCCGGGTGTCTCCGCGCTTGAACACGGCCGCATGCATGATGTTTTTCTCCACGAACTGCTTGTCAGTGATCTTGCGGAGTGTGTACCGTCCGTCCTTCAGGAAGACGATGATCTCGTCTATGTCGGAGCAGTCGCAGATGTATTCGGCCTCCTCAATCTTCTTGGCGGATGTGCCGATGAAGCCTTCTGAGCGGTTGATGTAGAGCTTGGCGTTGGAGGCCACGACTTTGGACACCTCGATGTTCTCGAAGGAGGTGATTTTGGTCCTGCGTGGATGAAGACTGCCGTATTTTTCCTTTAGGGCGGTAAAATAGCTGATGCAGTATTCTGTCAGATGCTCCAGGTTGTAGCGCAGCTCGGCCTCTTTCTTCTCTATGGCCTTGATCTTGTCGGTCACGGCCTTGATATCGAACTTGGATATCTTCTTGACGGGCTTCTCCACCAGGCGCAGGATGTCGTCATCCGTAATCTCCTTCCGCAGCAGGTGCTGGAATTCCAGCATGGCAGCTTTGACCTCTGCCAGCTGTTTCTCCCAGGTGCGGGCATCGTTCTCCAGCACTTTATAGACCCTGTTCTCGAAAAATATTTTCTCAAGCGAGGTATAGTGCCATTCGGTCTCGACTTCTTCCAGGCGTATCTTCAGTTCTTTGCGTATCAGTTCCTTGGTGCGCTCGGTGTTGTCGCGCAGAATGTCGTCCACTCCCAGGAACTGCGGCTTCTTGTCCTTTATGACGCAGGTGTTGGGCGAGAGACTGATCTCGCAGTCGGTGCAGGCGTAGAGGGCGTCTATGGTCTTGTCCGGGGAGGTGTCGTTGTACAGCTGGATGACTATCTCGGCCTGCTCTGCGGTGTTGTCGTCTATCTTGCGTATCTTGATCTTCCCTTTTTCGTTGGCTTTCAGTATGGAGTCTATAAGGTCCCCGGTAGTGACGCCATAAGGTATCTCAGAGATGACCAGAGTGTTCTTATTGACTTTCTGTATATTGGCACGCACTCTTACGCGGCCTCCGCGCAGTCCCCGGTTGTAGGATGACGTGTCTGCATATCCTCCGGTAGGAAAATCAGGC
This sequence comes from Candidatus Coprenecus pullicola, assembly GCA_018711925.1. Classification (GTDB taxonomy): domain Bacteria; phylum Bacteroidota; class Bacteroidia; order Bacteroidales; family UBA932; genus Coprenecus; species Coprenecus pullicola. Next base: position 19,245 of record DVHR01000045.1, on the reverse strand, counting down.
TCAAGTGAGAAATCTTCTCCGCGCAGGACAGCTATGGACGCGTCTATCAGTTCGTTGAAGTTATGCGGCAGAATCTTGCAGGCCAGACCTACGGCGATACCTTCGGAGCCCTGGGCAAGCAGCAGCGGAAACTTCACCGGCAGATTGACCGGCTCCTTGTTACGGCCGTCGTAGGAGTTGACCCAGTTTGTAAGTTTGGGATTGAACAGGACTTCGTTGGCGAAGGGCGTCAGACGGGCCTCGATATACCTGCCTGCTGCGGCCGGGTCTCCGGTGAGGATGTTGCCCCAGTTGCCCTGGCAGTCTATGAGCAGGTCTTTCTGTCCGAGCTGTACCAGAGCGTCCTTGATGGACGCGTCACCGTGTGGATGGTATTTCATGGCCTCTCCGACCAGACTTGCCACTTTGTTGCGCCGGCCGTCATCCATGATTTTCATTACGTGGAGAATCCTCCTCTGAACTGGTTTAAGTCCGTCCTCAATATGCGGGACGGCTCTTTCCAGGATGACGTACGAAGCATAATCCAGAAACCACTCCCGGTACATACCTGAGAGTTTGTATTTTTTAGTGCCGTCGGAAATGACCTTGTCGAATTTACCGGATCCGGAGGGGTCTCCGGTCTCTTCCAACACCGGCTCATCGATTTCTTCGTCTTCTCTGCTCATCTTTTTAGTGTTTACCTGACGGCAAAAATATAAAATATTTCGGAAAAATACTCCGGTACGTCAATAGCCGAAGGCGGCCAGCTTGCGCTTGTCGTCGCGCCAGTGCGGGTCTACTTTCACGTAGAGCTGGAGGAATACTTTCTTTTGGAAAAAGTCCTCCATGTCGATGCGGGCCTGAGTGCCGATACGTTTCAGAGCCGAGCCGCGTGAGCCTATCAGGATGCCTTTCTGAGAGTCGCGCATGACGTTGATTACGGCCCTGATGTCGTAGCGGTCTGCATTTTCCCTGAACTCCTCGATGGCGACTTCGGTGCAGTACGGAATCTCCTTGTCGTAGTTGGTGAGTATCTTCTCGCGGATGATCTCCGAGGCGAAAAAGCGCAGATTGCGGTCGGTGAAGAAGTCCTTGTCGTACCACGGCTCTCCTTCGGGAAGCAACTCAAGTATACGGCTGAATATCGGTTCCAGTCCGAACTTCTCCTTGGCCGAGGCGGCGAATATCTCCGCGTCAGGCACCTCCTTGCCCCATTGCGCGGCCAGTTCCGATACGGTATTCTGGTCGCTCAGGTCTATCTTGTTGATGACTATGAGTACGGGACAGGTCACTTTGGCCAGCCTGTCCACGTACTTGCGGTTCTTGTCGCCCTTTTCCACGACGTCGGTCACGTACAGGATGATGTCGGCGTCACCGATGGCAGTGTCCACGTACTCCATCATACTCTCCTGCAGGGAATAGGCCGGCTTGAGGATGCCCGGGGTGTCGGAGTACACTATCTGGTAGTCATCTCCGTTGACTATTCCCATAATCCTGTGCCGGGTGGTCTGGGCCTTGGATGTGATGATGGACAGCCTCTCGCCGACGAGGGCGTTCATAAGTGTGGATTTGCCCACGTTGGGGTTGCCGATGATGTTGACGAATCCGGCGCGGTGTCTGATGCTACTCATAGAAGTTGAGCTTGAGCATGGTGGCCTCCTCGTCACTGAGGAATCTCCATTGTCCGCGGCGCAGGTTCTTCTTGGTAAGACCGGCGAAATACACGCGGTCCAGTTTGCGGACCTTGTACCCGAGGGCCTCGAACATACGTCTGACTATACGGTTTCTGCCGGAATGAATCTCTATGCCTACCACGCTGCGGTCGTCGCCGTTGTAGGCCACCTCGTCCGCGTATGCTGGGCCGTCCTCAAGGGACACGCCCTCCACCAGCTTGTTCATGTCCTCCTGTTTTACGTTCTTGTCCAGGGTAACCTGATATATCTTTTTCTTCTGGTACGAGGGATGCGTCAGTCTTTCTGCCAGTTCTCCGTCGTTGGTGAGCAGCAGGACTCCAGTGGTGGTCCGGTCCAGACGTCCTACCGGGAATATCCTCTCCGGGCACAGGTCCCGGCTGATGAGCTGCATTACATTCTTTTCGGCGTGCGGATCGCTTGTGGTGGTGACAAAGTCCTTGGGCTTGTTGAGCAGCACGTAGACTTTCTTCTCTCCGCGGAGCCGTTCTCCGTTGAATCGTACTTCGTCCTCCTCGGGCCTGACTTTGACGCCCAGTTCAGTGACCACGTTGCCGTTGACGGTGACCAGTCCTGCAGTGATGTACTCGTCGGCCTCCCTGCGGGAGCAGATACCCGAGTTGGCTATGAACTTGTTGAGGCGCACCAGTCCGTCATTTTCCTTTGTGGCCGGCTGTACGGGTACTTGCGGCTGCCGTTTGTGCGTAGTCCTCACTTTATGCTGGAAGTCTTTGACGGCCGGTCTTGTCTTGCCGTTGGCGGAACGTCTGTCCGTTACGGCCTTTTTGGCGCTCTCGGGTTTTCTGCCGCGTTCCGGCCTGCCGCTGTTGCCAGAACCGCTGTTGCGCCCGGCTTTGTTTACGCCGCGTTCCGGTCTGCCGGCATATGCGGCCCTGTTGTCATGCCCTGAGCGGCTTCTTTGCTGTCCGGCTCTGTTGTCAGCGGATAATTTTCTATCTGGATGTCGATTGCCCTCTCTGCGGGGTGTACTGTCGGTTGTGCTGAATTCTCTCAGCTGGCCTTCATGCCCGTCCCGGGTGGAAGGTCTCTTAATGCGTGGTCTCATATGTGATTATTTTCTCAAATTTGCGCGCAAAGGTATGTCAATCGGAGATAAATTCCTATTTTTACGTCATTAATTGAGTGAGGAAGTCATGAAGAGGAGAAAAGAAAGGCGCATGAGCAGGCGCGTCGCATTGTTCAAGGAGAATGCGGATACGGCCCTGAGAGCCGTCAAGTCCAACAGGCTCAGGGCATCACTGACTATCGCGATTATAGCATTGGGTATTACTTCGCTTGTGGGGATTCTTACTGCGGTGGATTCTATGGACGCCACTCTGCAGGATGCGTACGGGCGGATGGGCGCCGGGATCGTCAATATACGCTCGCAGTATTCCGTATCATCGTCCATGAGGAGGATAAGAAATCCCCGGCAGATATCCCGGGCTCAGGCAGAGCGGTTCGTGCAATATTACAAGGTGCCAGGAACGGTGTCCATATACACAGTGGTGGCGGATAATGTCAGGGCGGAGTCAGGCAGGCGCAGGACCAACCCCACCGTGCAAGTGGTGGCTTCCGATGAGAAATATATACGGTACAGTATGCTGGAGATAAGTGAGGGCCGTGACCTGACGGTGGAGGATGTGGGAGGCGGCCGCTTCTACTGCGTGCTGGGAGGCAATGTGGCCCGCTCCCTGTTCGGGGAGAGCTCTGCTGTGGGTAGGACTGTCCATGTCCAGGGAGTGGCGTATATCGTAATCGGAGTGGCCGGGACAATGGGTAATACGGCTGACGGAGGTATGGATGACGGAATACTGGTACCGTACACAAGTGCCATGGCCAATTTCCAGGTGCCCTCGCCTGATTTTACGATAGGGATAATGCCGGGAGAGGGTGTCTCTCCGGACGTGGCCGCCTCCGAAGCGGAGATGGTGTTCCGTGCAGTGAGAAGACTTGCTCCGTATGACGATACTGATTTCCGTATAACCAGGAGCGAGGCGGTGGTGGAGGAACTGGACTCGATGATGGGGACGCTTACCGCCGCTGCAGTGATAATAGGGCTCATCACCATAACCGGTGCTGCTGTGGGACTGATGAACATCATGCTGGTTTCCGTCAAGGAGAGGACCCGTGAGATAGGCACCCGGAAAGCTCTCGGGGCCTCTTCCAGGAAGATACAGTCCCAGTTTCTGCTGGAATCGGTCATCATAGGCGAGGCCGGAGGAGTCATCGGTATCGCTCTGGGTATCATCGTCGGCAATGTCGTTGCGGCAGTAATGGAATCCTCGTTCGTTATACCGTGGCTCTGGATGCTGCTTTCTGTCGTCCTGTGTATGCTGGTGGGCATATTGTCGGGGTATGTGCCGGCCCGCAGGGCGGCGGCGCTGGATCCGATAGAGTGCCTGCGCTACGAATGACTATTTCAAAGTGAATATGTAGGAGATAGTGCCTTCCTGTACGGCAGGGGCCGAGGCGCTGATGTTGAACTTGGCCTTCAGGGCGGCCTTTCTGGCGGCCTCCCACAGGGTGGCGTCCTGGACTGTAGTGCCCTGAACGCCCGGAACGGCGTTGGTGACGGTGCCGTACTGGTCTACGAGGATGCGCACTACCACTGTCCCGGACTTTACCACATCGTATTCGGGCAGGGGCAGGTTGCCCATGACGGTGCGCCCCTCCAGTCTGGCCGTGGGCATTCCTTCCGGGTTGCCTTCCACGGTGTTGCCCTCGGGATGGCCTGCCGATAGTCTTTCGGTTATTTTTTCAGCCACATGCAGGGCCGTACTGTCCTTTTCCTCGCCCATTCCGGGGAAAAGTGCCCGCCTGTTGACAGGCTTCTCCCTGGGAGGCTCGGGGATTTCTACGTCTCCGTCCTCTCCGACGGTCGCTTCGGCATTGATGTTCTCTGCTTCGGCGACAGCCTGAGCCTCGGATTTCTGCACCAGACGTATGTCTTCCGTAGGGTCAGCCTCTGCTGCTTTGGGCTCGACCCCGACGGCAGTCCTTATGGGCACAGGCTTTTCCTCCACGGTTTCGGGTGTGTCTTCTTCGGTAAACTCAATGAGCATACCGTCCACCGGAGGTGTCGGAGGAGTGCTGCTGATGTCCGTGCTCAGAAGCAGTACCAGCAGTACCGCGTGTACGGCAGCCGTGAGGACTATGCCGGCGTATCTGGATTTCCCTTTCATCATTCGGGGGATGTGGCGAGTATTACTTTGTATTTATTGCGCTTGGCAATGTTCATCAGGTTCACGACCTCCTCTATCGGCACTGTCTTGTCGGCATAGATGGAGAATGTAGGGTCGTCGGAGTCCTGCAGCAGTTGTTGCAGGTCGGGCTCTATATCGCTGAAAGGAACAGGCGTCTCGTCTCCGTTGATATGATACGAGAAAGTCCCGCGCTCGGGATAGTGCTTTATGGATACGCTTACCGATGCCTTTGTGGATATCTGGTTGGTGCTTTTGGGCAGCAGCAGCTTGAGGGCATTGGGGTTGATGAGCGTGGATGTCACCAGGAAAAATATAAGCAGCAGGAACACGATGTCCGTCATCGAGGACATCGAGAACGCCGGCTCCGCTTTGGTTCTTCTTTTAATTGCCATTGTCAGATCTCCTCCTTGCCGTCATTAGTGCCCTGACCGTTGAATATGTCCAGCAGGGCGATAGTAGCACTGTCCATCTTGAATACAAGGTCGTCGATGCGGGCGGTCAGCCAGTTGTAGCCGAAATACGCGATGATGCCGACGATGAGTCCGCCGACAGTGGTGACCATGGCTGTGTAGATGCCGTCGGACAGCATCGTGATGTCGATGTTGCTGCCTGCACTGGCCATGTTGTAGAAAGCCTGTATCATACCTATGACAGTTCCCAGAAATCCTACCATGGGTGCCCCTCCGGCCACCGTGGCCAGCATTGGCAATCCCTTCTCAATCTTGGATACCTCGATGTTGCCGACATTCTCGACGGCGGCCTGGATGTCCTGGAGCGGACGGCCCTGCATACGGATGCCCTTCTCGATCAGCCTTGCGATAGGTGACCGTGTCTCGCGGCACAGGGCCAGGGCGGCCTGGCTCTTTCCTTCGCGCAGCAGACTCCGTATGTTGTCCATGAAATGGGGGTCTGTCCTGGTTGCCTGACGTATGGCCCACCAGCGGCTGCCGAGGATATAGACAGCGATGATGGAGAGGGCCAGAAGGACGAGCATCAGCCATCCTCCGGCAACGGCCATCTTGATAAGGGACATCTTCTCGGGAGCGGCAGCCTCCTGTATAAGCACTTCTGAGTTGACTTGCAATAATGTGAGCATGATAGAACTTTTGTTGTAAATTATTGTATTAAATTGTATTCAAATATTTCTTCAGGATATTCTATGTCCGTCAGGAAGAGGGCGTGTCCCGGGACTGACTGACCTGCCATGCAGCGGTTTCCTGAGGAAAGCACCTCGTTTATCCATTCCGGTGTGTGTTTACCGCATCCTATCTCAATCATCGTGCCGACAATGGCCCGGACCATATTGCGCAGGAAACGGTTGGCCGTTATGGTGAAGACCAGATAGTCTGTTCCGGGCAGGGCGGCAACCGTTGGGATATATCGGCTCCATGCTGCGGCAGTAATGTCGCAGACGGGTGAGACAGCTGTGCCTCCGGCCTTTTCGAAGCAGCTGAAGTCCCGTCTGCCAAGAATCATGCCTGCGGCCTTGTTCATTGCGTCCACGTCGAGCGGAAACTTGCAGAACCAGGAGAAATTCCGTGCGAAAGGGTCCTTGCGGTTATGGATGTAGTATTTGTATGTGCGGCTGACGGCATCGAACCGGGCATGCGCGTCGTCTCTGACCCGCCTTATCGAATTTACGACTATCCCCCCGGGCAGGATGGCATTTATTTTGTAGACTATACGGTCATGCTCTTTGAGGATGATGTCACCGTCAAAGTCAAAATGTGCCGTGAATCCGGAGGCGTTGACCCCAGTGTCGGTTCTGCCGGCTCCCGTCACATCGATTTTCTCCCTCAGGACGGTCGAGACGGCTTTCTGCACCTCGTCCTGTATACTCGGGGCGTTCTGCTGTATCTGCCAGCCGCTGTAACCTGAGCCGTTGTACGATATTGAAGCGAAAAACCTCATTGTATTTCGGAGAAAATCTTAATTTTGTAATTTTAGACAGCAAAAATACAAATATTTTAATATTACAAGATGGACACCGTAAACATTAAAGAACTAAACGAGCGAATACAGAAGGAAAGCGCTTTTGTGGACATCCTTTCGATGGAGATGACAAAAGTGATTGTGGGCCAGAAGCATCTGGTCGAGAATCTGCTCATAGGACTTCTGGCAAACGGGCATATCCTGCTGGAAGGTGTTCCCGGTCTGGCCAAGACTTTGGCCATCAATACGCTGGCATCATGCATCAACGCCAGGTTCAGCCGTATCCAGTTTACCCCGGACCTGCTGCCGGCCGACCTTATAGGTACTATGATATACAGTCAGAAGAGCGAGCAGTTCCAGATAAAGAAAGGCCCTGTCTTCGCCAATTTCGTACTGGCCGATGAGATTAACCGTTCTCCGGCCAAGGTACAGTCGGCATTGCTTGAGGCCATGCAGGAACGTCAGGTGACCATCGGAGAACAGACGTTCAAGCTGCCCGAGCCGTTCCTTGTAATGGCGACACAGAACCCTATAGAGCAGGAGGGTACTTATCCGCTGCCCGAGGCGCAGGTGGACCGTTTCATGCTCAAGGTAGTGGTGACCTATCCCAAGAAGGAGGAGGAGAAGCTCATCATACGTATGAACAACAGCGGGGAGTTCCCCAAGGCCAATGCGGTGCTCCAGCCCGAGGACATCATCAAGGCCCGCAGCGTGGTCCGTGATGTCTATATGGACGAGAAGATAGAGCGCTACATCGTGGATATAGTGTACGCGACCCGTACGCCAGAGGACTATGGCCTGAAATCCCTCAAGGACATGATATCGTATGGCGCGTCTCCCCGTGCGTCCATTTCTCTGGCGATGGCCTCCAAGGCTTACGCTTTTATCAAGAGACGCGGCTACGTGATTCCCGAGGATGTAAGGGCCGTATGCTACGAGGTGCTCCGTCACCGTATAGGCCTCACCTATGAGGCGGAGGCGGAGAACGTCACCAGTGAGAATATTATTTCAGACATCATCAATGCGGTGGAGGTTCCGTAGTATATGGACAGCAACGACCTGTTAAAGAAAGTCCGCAAGATAGAGATCAAGACCCGTGCTCTCTCCAGCCAGATTTTCGCCGGAGAGTATCATTCGGCCTTTAAGGGACGCGGTATGGCCTTCAGCGAGGTCCGTGAGTACCAGATAGGGGATGACGTGCGCAACATGGACTGGAACGTGACCGCCCGGACGGGCACTCCTTATATTAAGGTGTTCGAGGAGGAGAGAGAGTTGACGGTGATGCTGCTCATCGATGCCAGTGCTTCCGGTATGTTCGGAACCATGTCCAAGACCAAGAAGGACCTGACGGCCGAGATCGCCGCGGTTCTTTCGTTTTCGGCCCTCATCAACAACGACAAGGTCGGCGCTTTGTTCTTCAGCACAAAGGTGGAGAAATTCATACCTCCTAAGAAAGGCCGCAGTCATCTCCTGCGTATCATCAGGGAGGTGTTGGAGTTCGAGCCTCAGGACAAGGGCACGGATATCGGTGAGGCGTTGCGGTTTCTGACCAACGCGCTCAAGAAACGCTGTACGGCCTTCCTGCTCTCGGATATGCTGGATGTGGACGGGACTACACTTCATCCCAATTACGAGGAGGCGTTGAAAGTTGCTGTAGGGCGGCACGACATATCCGTGATCAATATCTACGACGAGAGGGACCGTACTCTGCCGGACGTGGGGCTGCTCCCGGTCCGGGACAGCGAGACCGGCCGTATCGTGTATGTGGACACATCGTTGAAGTCGGTTCGGGAGGACTATGGAGAGTGGGCTAGGAAGGCTTATGCGGAGACTTTGCAGGTTCTCCGCAAATATAAAGTGGACACGGTCAGCATAAGGACTGACCAGGATTATGTGAAGAGCCTTGTGGCTTTGTTCAAGACTAGGGCATAATATATGAGAATGAATAAATTGATACTGTCTCTGGTGATATTTTCCGCAATGGCTCTCTCTTTCCGGGCCGGGGCGCAGGATATCCTTTCGGCTACGGTCTCCAGGGACACGATACTTATCGGGGATCAGGTGGAATGGAAGTCCCGGATAAAGGTCCCCAATGGCATGTCCGTGAAGATCGATTCCATGTCGGGTTATGTGGTGCCGGGAGTGGAGCTGATAGGGGACTTTACGGTCGATACAGTGGAGCGGAAGAAGGACTTCTCTATGGTGGAGACCCGTGCTCTTGTCACCTCGTTTGACAGCGGCAGTTATGTGCTGCCTCCGCTTGTGGTGTATTTTTACCGGGACGGACAGGGGGTGGATACAATGCGTCTGCCGGAGGTTCCGCTGGAGGTGACGACGGTGCCGATAGACACTACGACTTATCAGATGTACGATATCCGGCCTCAGTTCCGCTATCCTGTGACATTCAAGGAGGTGCTGCCGTGGATTCTGCTATTGGCTGCCCTTGCCGCAGTGATAGTCCTGACAGTGCATTTTGTCAGAAAGCGTAAGAAGACCGGAGTGGCATTCGGCAGGCCTGAGCCGAAGGATCCTCCTCATATAGTGGCTCTGCGCAGTCTGGACCGGATAAGAGGGGAGAAACTGTGGCAGAAAGGCAATCAGAAGCAGTATTATACCGAGATAACGGATACATTGAGAACCTATATCGAACAGCGTTTCGGCATCAAGACCATAGAGAGGACATCCAATGAGATACTGGTAGATCTGTCCGTGAAGGACCTGGCTCCGTCTGACTACGAGTCCCTCAAGGAACTGTTCGGAACGGCAGACCTGGTCAAGTTCGCCAAGTATTCGGCTTCGGAGGCCGAGAATGAGAACGCTGTCCCGGTGGCGGTGCGGTTTGTCAACGATACATTCATGCAGGCGCTGGAGGCCGACAGCAAAAACACGGAAGGAGGCAGGAAAGATGAATGACTTTTTCTTCCAATATCCCTCGCTGCTGTATCTGGAGTTTCTCCTGATACCTATGGCAGCGCTGTATGTGTGGCGGCAGCTCCGCAAGAAACGGCCCTACGTCGTCATGTCCACTACGGCTCCTCTGTCCCGGAAAAGTGCCGGGGCGGCCGGAGTGCTGCGTCATCTGCCCTTTGTGCTCAGGATGATTGCGGTGGCTTTGCTGATTGTGGCCATAGCCAGGCCGAAGACCTCCTCCAATGTGACGAAGACGGATTCGGAGGGTATAGACATAGTCCTGGCTCTGGACGTCTCCACGAGTATGCTGGCCAGGGATTTTACTCCAGACCGAATAGAGGCGGCCAAGAGTATTGCAATAGAATTCATATCCCAGAGACCTTCCGACCGTATGGGTGTGGTCGTGTTTGCCGGGGAAAGCTATACCCAGTGTCCCCTTACTACAGACCGGGCTACGCTGATCAATCTCATCAATGACATAGAGTGCGGCCTGATAGATGACGGTACGGCTATCGGTAACGGCCTGGCCAATGCCGTGGCCCGTCTTAAGGACTCTCAGGCCAAGAGCCGTGTGGTGATACTGCTTACTGACGGTGTAAACAATACGGGCGAGGTTACTCCTCTGACTGCTGCTGAGATAGCCAAAACCTACGGAGTCAGAGTGTACACTATAGGTGTAGGGGCCATGGGTACGGCACCGTATCCTGTGATGACCCCGTTTGGAGTGAGGGTCATGGATGTAAAGGTGGAGATAGACGAGGATCTGCTCAGACAGATAGCGGAGGAGACTGGAGGTACGTATTTCAGGGCGACCGACAATACCAAGCTGATGCAGATTTACGATGAGATCAACCGGATGGAGAAGGTCAAGATAACTGTAGACTCCTTCCCCGTCTACACTGAGGAGTTCGGCCGTTTCGCCGTATGGGCACTGGCCGCGTTCCTGTTGGAGATTATATTGAGAATTTTTGCAGCAAGGAGGATAGCATGATTTACCTGGCACAACCATTATATTTGTTGTTGATACTGCTCATACCCCTGATGTTCATAGCCTACTGGTTGATGCGCAGGTGGAGGAAGAGGCGTATCGCCCGTTTCGGAGACCCGGACCTGGTCAGCTCCCTGGCACCGCTGGTGCCCAGACGCAAGGGCTGGCTTAAGCTCACGCTTCTCTCTTTGGCATTGCTGTTCTTCGCCATAGGTATGGCCAGGCCTCAGTTGGGAGCTATTCTGAAGGAGAAGCAGGTGAAGGGTGCAGAGATCATGGTCGTGCTGGACGTCTCCAATTCCATGCTGGCCGAGGACTATTCGCCCAACCGTCTTGAAAGGGCGAAACTGGCCATTTCCAAGCTGGTGGATGAACTGCAGGGAGACCGTATCGGTCTGATAATCTTTGCAGGTGAATCATTCGTGCAGCTTCCTGTCACATCTGACTATGTGTCGGCCAAGATATTTCTCAACTCCATTACCACGGAGTCCGTCCCTGTTCAGGGTACGGCGATGGGAGATGCCATAAGGACGGCCATCAAGAGTTTTACCTCGGAAAGCGAGAACAGCCGCGCCATCATCCTGATAACCGACGGAGAGAACCATGAGGACGATCCGGTATCGGCTGCCAAGGATGCGGTGGATATGGGGGCACGGGTGTTCTGCATCGGAGTCGGCTCGCCGGAGGGCAAGCCGATACCGATGGACGGCGGACTGCTTAAGGACAATGACGGCAATATCGTGGTGACCCGTCTGGATGAGAAGACTCTCAGAGATGTGGCCTCAGCCGGCAGGGGGCTATATGTCAGAGCCGGCAACACGGAGTTCGGACTCAATCCGGTCATTGACGAGATCCGGAGTCTGGACGCGAAGGATTTTCAGTCTGTGGTCTTCGAGGAGTATGACGAGCAGTATATGTATTTCTTTGCCATAGCATTGATATTTATGTTGATAGAGTTTATGATATCGGATACCCGCAACCGCAGGAGCCTTTTCGGACGCGGGAAGGGCATGGCGGCCGTGCTCATCCTGATGCTTGCGTCGCCCGTGATGCTTCAGGCCCAGAGTGACCGTTCGGAGGTGAGGGCCGGCAACAGGGAGTTCAAGAAAGGCGAGTTCAGGGAGGCGGAGCTGGATTATAAGCGGGCGCTGGAGGAGGACTCAACCTCAGTCACAGCCAAGTACAACCTCGGCAATGCCCTCTACAAGACAGAAAGTTACAGTGAGGCTGAACTTTATCTTAAAGGCTTGGGCGACTCTCTTAAAAGCGTGTCTGCCTCTAAGGCCTCGGACTGTTTTCACAACAGCGGCAATCTTGCCCTGAAGCAGAAGAAATATCAGGAGGCGGTGGATGCCTATAAGGAGTCGTTGAGACTGGAACCGGACAACTTTGAGACCAAGTCCAATCTGGCTTATGCGCAGAAGATGCTGAAAGAACAGCAGCAACAACAGCAGCAACAGCAGAATCAGCAGGATCAGCAGAATCAGCAGGATCAGAATCAACAGCAGAATCAGAATCAGGACCAACAGGATAACCGGGATCAGGACAATCAGCAGGATCAGAACCGGAATCAGGACCAGCAGGACAATCAGAATCAGCAGAATCAGCCTCAGATAACTCCTCAGGCGGCCCAGCAGATGCTTCAGGCCATTGAGGACAAGGAAAAGCAGACTCAGGACAAAGTGAAAAAGGTCAAGGCTCAGCAGCAGAAATCAAAAGAGAAGGAGAAAAATTGGTAAGATGACAAGGATAATCAATAGAACTCTGTTTATACTCGTATGTGCGGTTCTGGGGACGGTGACGGCCGTAGCCCAGAACTCGTTTACGGTGGATGTACCCGCAGTGGTGTCCTCGGACGAGGATTTCAAGGTGGTGTTTACCGCTACGGGCGATGCCCAGGTGACCGGTTTTAAGGCACCTTCATTTGAAGGATTCGAAGTGCTGGCCGGCCCGTTGGAATCTTCGTCCTCCAGCTTTCAGATGGTAAACGGCAAGACCACTCAGTCCCGTTCCCGTATCTATACCTACATGATTCGTCCCACAGCGGTTGGCAAGTACCGGATAGGGCAGGCCTCAGTGAAGATTGGCAAAGAGACCTATACTACGGAGGCGGCCGATGTCGAGGTGGTGAAGGGTGCGGCTCCCGCCTCGCAGGGTACTGCTTCTCGGGCCGGAGATGACATCATGCTCCGTATGACTGTCAGCAAGACCAGGGCGGTAGTGGGTGAACCGATAACGGTGACGTTGAAGCTTTATGTGAAAAATTCGGCCATAAGCGGTTTTGAGGATATTCGGTTCCCGTCCTTTGACGGTTTTTGGAGCCAGGAGACAGATGCGCCCCAGAACATCTCGTTTGTAAGGGAGAATTATGACGGGCAGGTGTACAACGCCGCTCTTCTGCGCAGATACATGCTGCTGCCACAGCAGACGGGCAGTATGACTATCGACCCGGCAGAACTGGTCTGCCTCGTACAGGTGCGCTCGCAGCCTTCGGCATCCAGGTCTATCTTCGACGATTTCTTCGACACATACCAGACAGTCCGCAAGAGAGTCTCCAGCTCTCCGGTGCGGATAGAGGTATCGCCTCTTCCTTCCGGAGCTCCGGCATCGTTTACCGGTGGTGTCGGCAGTTTCAGGCTGTCGGCGGCATTCAGTTCCGACAGTGTGTCCGCACATGAGGCTGCATCTCTGAAAGTGGTGATATCCGGAACAGGCAACATCAATCTCATAACGACCCCGGAAGTAAGACTCCCTTCCGATTTCGAGTCCTATGACGTGAAGAAAACGGAAAACGTCTCTGCCGGTGATGCAGGTGCCTCGGGCAGTATTGCATTTGAATACCCATTTATACCGAGGGTGCCTGGTGAGTATGAGATCGCGCCTGTGGAGTTCTCGTATTATGACATAGCCTCCGGGCGTTACAGGACATTGTCCTCAGGCCCTTTGAAACTGAAGGTGGGACAGGGCCAGAGCACCGATGCCGCAGTGGTGTCGTCTGGAGTCGGCAAGCAGAGTGTCAAAAGTCTGGGGGAGGACATCCGTTTCATAGCAGCATCATCATCCGGCCTGCGCAAGGAAGGGCGGCTTCTGGTGGACACTCCGGCGATGTATCTTGTCCCGATAGTGATACTGCTCAGTGCCGCAGGAGTATGGATATATCTGGAGAGAAGCGCCGCCCGCCGCAGGGATGTGGCCGGCAGCCGTAACCGCAAGGCTATGAAAGTGGCAAAGGCCAGGCTTAGAAACGCCTCTGCATTCTTGAAGCAGAATCTTTATACTGCATTCTATGAGGAACTGCATAAGGCTATAGAAGGATATATCTCGGATAAGCTGATGCTTCCCGTATCAGACCTCAGCCGGGACAGGATAGATGAGGAGTTGCGGGCCAAGGGTAAGAACGAGACAGTGATAAAGGCGCTGTTCGAGGTGCTGGATGCCTGTGAGTACGCCCGCTATGCACCGTCCAGTGGATCCGATGCCATGGAGGCCCATTACCGTCAGGCGGAGAAAGTGATATCAGACATAGAAAGTTGAGTAATATGAAACGCATAATAATGATATTGGGCATCCTGGCAGTATCGGCGGCATGGCTGTCCGCCATGGATGCGGACTCGCTCTGGAATCAGGCGGTCAGGGACTATACGGAAGAGAATTATCAGGCGGCTCTGGACGGCTTCTCCGCTTTGGAGGCGGAAGGCTATGTCTCCAAGGAACTGTATTACAATATAGGCAACTGCTATTATAAGCTGGGCAACTATCTGGGACAGACCATTCTCTATTATGAAAGGGCTATTAAGCAGGATCCCTCCTATGAGGATGCGCGGGTCAATCTGGATATAGCCCGTGAGTACACCCTTGACAGGATTGACGAAGTGCCGGAATTCATCCTGCTTACATGGATCAAGGCCTTTAGGGACACTTTGTCCTCTGATGCTTGGGCGTGGACAGCGCTTGCGCTCTTGCTGCTTACGGCCATAATGGTGCTGCTTTTCCGTTTCGGAGGCTCTATGACATTGCGTAAGACTGCTTTCGCATTGGCTGTGGTATCCCTGCTGCTGATGATAATATCAACAGTCTTTGCCTTCAATCTGCGCTCCGAACTGGAGTCTGAGGACGAGGCGGTGGTGACTGTGCCTGTAAGCAGCGTAAAGAGCTCGCCCGGCTCGGCGGACCAGTCCCTGTTTATCCTGCATGAGGGTACAAAAGTCTCCGTCGTTGACAGGTTGGGAGAGTGGTACCGCATAGAACTTTCGGATGGCAGGCAGGGATGGCTTGAGACAGAAGATGTAGAAATAATATAAACTTTAAAGACTATGACACTTATAAAATCCATCTCCGGTATCAGAGGAACTATCGGAGGAATGTGTGGAGACTCGCTTACGCCTCTGGATGTTGTGAAATTCGTATCAGCTTATTCTTCCATGCTGCATAGCAGTAAAGGCGGGCGGCGCCTTAAAGTGGTGGTTGGAAGAGATGCGCGCATTTCCGGTCCGATGGTGGATGAGCTGGTGTGCGGAACTCTCAGAGCATGCGGTATCGATGTCGTCAATGCCGGTCTTGCCTCCACTCCTACGGTGGAGATGGCAGTGATATTTGAAAAGGCCGACGGAGGCATAATCCTGACGGCTTCGCATAATCCCAGGCAGTGGAACGCACTGAAACTGCTCAATGAGCACGGAGAGTTCCTCAATGCCGCTGAGGGCGCGGAACTTGTACGTATTGCAGATGATGAGAGTTTTGAATACTGTGATGTGGATTCTCTCGGCTCATACGTAGAGAAGGATTTCACGGATGCGCATGTACAGGCCGTGCTGGCCCATCCTCTGGTGGACAGGGAGGCTATAAGAAAAGCGCATTTCAAGGCTGTTGTAGATGCTGTCAATTCAGTGGGCGGTCTCGTAGTGCCAAGACTGCTGGATGCTCTCGGTGTGGAATGTGTGGGCCTTAACTGTGAGCCTACCGGACAGTTTGCTCACAATCCGGAACCTCTTCCGTCCCATCTGGTGGACTTGTGCCGTACGGTGGCTGATGAAAAAGCCGATCTTGGTATAGCTGTGGATCCGGATGTGGACCGTCTGGCCCTGGTCTGTGAGGACGGAAGTTTCTTCGGAGAGGAGTACACGCTTGTCTCTGTGGCTGACTACGTGCTGTCCAAAAGGCCCGGACCTACTGTGTCCAATCTTTCATCGTCCCGTGCTTTGCGGGATGTGACGGAAGCCCGCGGATGCACCTATACCGCCGCAGCTGTGGGAGAGGTGAATGTGACTGCCGAGATGAAGCGTACCGGTGCCGTTATCGGTGGAGAGGGCAATGGAGGAGTCATAGTGCCTGACCTGCATTACGGTCGAGATGCATTGATAGGCATAGCATTGTTCCTCAGCAGTATAGCTGAGTCCGGTAAGAAAGTGTCGGCACTCAGGGAATCCCTTCCCCGTTACTCCATATCCAAGAATAGAATTGAACTGTCTGATAAAGCGCTTATAGACAGAGTGCTGGCTGAGGTGAAGAATGCCTATGCGTCCGAGCGTATCACCGATATCGACGGAGTCAAGATTGATTTTGACAAGGAGAGGATGTGGGTGCATCTGCGCCGCTCCAACACTGAGCCGATTATCCGGGTCTATTCAGAGGCGGAAGATGAGGCGAAGGCGGAGAGGATTGCCTCGGATGTCATGGCTATGGTCAAGACTATAATAGGTTGACAGAGGTATGTTTTCATTCCGAACCACCCCGCTGGACCGTCAGGAGGATGTCGTGCTGCGCAAAGGCCGGCTGGGGGTATTGTGCAACCAGTCCGCATGGAACCCTGAGACAGGGGAATATCTTTTTGAGAGCCTTTCCCGTAGGGGGAATCTGAAAAAAATATTTTACCCGGCCTCCGGTATTTTCGGAGAACTGGATGCGGACTTTACTTCCCTGCCTGGGGATTATTCCTGTATGGGGCTGAGCGACTGTGAGTTTGTCCCACTCCAGACTGGAGCTCCGCTGAATGCCGCTCTTCTGGGAGACATAGACGCGCTGATAGTGGAATATCAGGATACAGGTTCCAGGTACGACAGCATGACCGCATTGCTTCATGACATATTCAGGGTAATTGATTCCGGAACACTTCCTGTCTCTGTATATGTTCTGGACAGGGAGAATATCTGCGGACGGTGGGTAGAGGGTACTGCGGTGGAAGGAATTACGCACCGGCACGGACTGACTGTCGGAGAACTGGCCAATCTGTTCTATTCAGAGCTGGGAGCCAGATTCCCGCTGCATATCATCTCCTATATGGTGCGTCCGGCGAATCAGTATCTGATGCCTTGGAGCATCCCCCCGAGACCTGATGTCCCAGGGCTGTTTACCGCGAGCTTTTACTGTGGAATGGTACTCCTTTCCGGTACGGACCTCAGTTATGGCGGCGGTACGTCCCGGCCCTATGAACTTTTCGGGGCTCCATATATGGAATGTTATCTAAGTCAGGCTGATGTGTCAGGATTTTCCGATGCTGGCGTATTCTTGCGCAAGACGGTGTTTACCCCGCGTTTCGGCAGATATAAGGATGAGGTCTGCTACGGTTTCCAGATGCTGCCGAGGCCAGGGGTGCCGTATCATTCGACGGCCCACGCGCTGAGAATCATGCGGCAGCTGGTGGCGGACGGTCTTCCGGTGGACACATCCGGTTTCCTTTCAGTGGCTGGAGACGATGTCATGGACTCTTATGTGAAAGGCGTTGCCACGTGGACAGAACTCAAGGAGCATATCAAGGTGGAGGAACAGAAATGGATACGGAAAGCCCGCCGTTATATGCTGTATGACGAGCAGCTCATGCGTGTCAAGACATTCAGGACAATCAACAACTAATATGACAAATATGAGAAAATATCTGAGATTAGGGGCGGCTGCGTTGGCCGGCCTGTCGGCGTTGGCCGTTGTTTCGTGTAATTCCTGGTCACCTGTTCAGGAAACCGATGCGTCCAAGTATGAACTGAGAGGAAATGTGGCGTCGTTGAGGACGATGTCCTATAAGGTGGATTCTACTGAGGACGGCTACAAGGTGGGTGACATAGATCCCATGTCGAACAATATCTATGTGGAGTTCAACGGTGACGGTAATGCCACACTTCTGCGCCGTTTCAATAAAGATGGGAACTGTGTCTCTGAGCAGACATCAGTATACAATGACAAGGGACAGCTTATGGAGACGGAACTCAAGTCGTCTTCCAAAGGCTTGCTGGAGAAGACTGTGTACACGTATAAGGGAGGACGCCTGTATTCGATGAGAGTTACGGATGCCGAGGACAGCCTGAAGAAGTATGAGGTGTACAGATATTTCGGAGACGACAGTATCAAGGTGGATTATTCTTTCAAGGAGGACCAGCCGGCAGGATACCGTATTATGACATATGATGAGCGCGGGTACAATACCGGAAATATTATGTATTCCCTGAAGGATAAGAAACTGAGTGAGTTCAGGATGAGCTACGACTCTACGGGACGCAGGGATTCCGTGTACTCGGACAGCATGCTTTTCGGTAAGATGGAGACTGCAATGGAATATGATGACAGCGGATTCTGTTCCGGCATGGTTCTGTCAGGAGAGGCCCGTACTACTGTTTTCCGCTTTGAGAGGACGCTGGATTCCCGCGGCAACTGGATAGAGCGTCTTACATATCAGGATGGCGGCACCATACCCGTGAAGATAGAGAAGCGGGAGATAAAATATGCTGATTGAACTGGTGCATAGGCTTGTGCGCTGGATGGAGCGTGGCACTGTAATGTGCGGCTCTCTGAAATCGAATTCGGCAAATCTTTTTGTGAATAAGAAAAATATGTATATTTTTGCAGCCCGAAACCAATAAAACATTTAGAGATGAAAAAAGGTATACATCCCGAATCCTACCGTCTTGTAGCATTCAAGGATATGTCCAACGAGCATGTGTTCATCACCCGTTCCTGTGTCAACACTAGGGAGACCATAGATATTGAGGGTGTCACCTATCCGCTCGTAAAGGTCGAGATTTCCAACACCTCCCATCCTTTCTATACCGGAAAGATGAAACTGGTGGACACCGCCGGCCGCGTGGACAAGTTCTATCAGCGTTACAAGAGCCGTCAGAAGTAATACACTTCATCAGGATACATCAGAGCCGCACTCAATCACTGACTGGGTGCGGCTTTTTCATGCCCGCTGTCTCCACCCCCGGGGAAAGTGCCGGGAATTCCGGCGAAAACGGTTCACTTTCCCTTGTGGCTCGCATGGGCACCGGCTCCACAGGCCTCTCTCGCCGCACTCGCCATTTCCACCCCCGGGGAAAGTGCCGGGAATTCCTGCGAAAACGGTTCACTTTCCCTTGTGGCTCGCATGGGCACCGGCTCCACAGACCTCTCTCGCCGCACTTGCCGTTTCCACCTCCGGGGAAAGTGCCGGGTTTTTCCGCGAAAACGGTTCACTTTCCCCCGCGGCATGAGACTTCTGAGGAGGTCCAGCAGGACATGCTTTGGGAAGTGCTTAGTATACAGGCACTCTGAAAAAGAGCATCTGCTGGACTTG
>DVHR01000044.1 GCA_018711925.1 Candidatus Coprenecus pullicola | reverse complement strand
TCACCCAGGATGCCAGGAAAGTATACGAAGCCATGAACGCCGCCCTCTACCCCAATCACCCTTACGGCACCCAGACCGTTCTCGGCACTCAGGAGCACCTGAAGAATCCGTCCATCACCAACGTGAAGAACTACCACAAGACCTACTACGTGCCCAACAACATGGCAATCTGTATGTCCGGAGACTTTAACCCGGACGAGGTGATACAGATCATTGACAAGTATTTCGGAGACATGCAGCCCAACCCCGACCTGCCTGAGTTGGAATTCACTCCCGAAAAGCCAATCACCGAGCCCATCGTCAAAGAGGTCTACGGTCTGGAATCTGAGAGCATCTCCATCGGCTGGAGACTGCCCGCCTCAAAGAACCGTTCCAACGACATAGCCCAGATGGCCGGATTTATCCTGAGCAACGGAACGGCCGGACTCATCGACCTGGATCTCCTGCAGAACCAGAAAATTCTCTCAGGATACGGATATGCCAGCCTTCTGCCTGACTACGGCAGTTTTGAGCTGTACGGCAAGCCAAAAGAGGGACAGACACTGGATGAAGTCAAGGATCTGCTGATGGCCGAAGTGGACAAGCTGCGCAAAGGCGAGTTCGATGACGACCTCATCGAAGCCACAGTGAACAACCTCAAACTGTCCATGATGAACTCTCTGACCAGCAATTACTCCAGGGCCATGAACCAGGTCAACGCGTTCATCGAGGGCGAGGACTGGGGCGATGTCGTCACCTTGATTGACCGCATGGCCAAAGTCACCAAGCAGGACATCATGGACTGGGCGAACGAATATCTTGCACCAGAAGGCTACGTAGCCATCTACAAAAGGACCGGAGAGGACAAGAACATCCAGAAGATCTCCGCTCCCGAAATCACACCTATAGTCACCAACAGGGACAAGCAGAGCGAATTCCTTACCAGAATACAGAACACCCCGGTAAAGGAGATCGAGCCCGTCTTCGTAGACTATGAGAAAGAGATGTCCGTACTGGATGCAGGCTCCGGCATCGATGTACTCTACAAGCAGAACGACATCAACGATCTGGCATACGTCATCTATGTATTCGACAAGGGAGTGAACAACGACCCTGCCCTGTCACTGGCTTTCAACTACCTCAATTATCTCGGAACCGCTGACAAGAGCGCGGCTGACATCGCCATGGAGATGTACAAGCTGGCATGCAACTTCTACTTCTCCGCATCCACCGACCAGACTGTAATCCAGATATCCGGATTGAGCGAGAACATCCCCGAGGCCATGAGCGTCATGGAAGACCTTATCTACAATGCAGTTCCTGACGAGGCTGTACTTGCCAACGTCAAGAACGACCTGCTGCAGAGACGCCGGAACAGCAAGCTCAGTCAGGGCGGCTGCTTCGGAGCCCTCCAGACATACATGATGATCGGCAAAGAGGCCATAGACCGGATAACACTCAGCAACCAGGAACTTGACGCCCTCACCTCCGAGGACCTTCTCGGCAAGATACGCGACCTTATGGACAAACAGCATGAGATACTGTATTATGGTCCCGAAAACACTTCTGAAGTATTGGCGGACTTAGCCGAAAATCACCGCATAGCCGATAATCCGGAGCCGTTGAAGAAAGAGCCGCTGCAGTATCGCAGACCCGGAAAGACCAGCAAGGTATATCTGGCCGAATACGATGCCAACCAGCTGTATTATCTGCAGTATTCCAACAGAGGGGAGAAATTCGACTATGCCGCTGACCCCTATGTGTCTCTGTACAACGAATACTTCGGAGGAGGTATGAACTCCATAGTATTCCAGGAGATGCGCGAGGCAAGAGGCCTGGCCTACACCGCCCAGGCATACCTGTCAACTCCTTATGATCTTGACATGCCCTATATGTACATCGCATTTATCGCCACCCAGAACGACAAGATGCAGCAGGCCATAGAGGCTTTCGAGGACATTATCAACAACATGCCAGTATCCCAGCCTGCATTCGACATCGCCAAAAAGGCCATTATATCCAGAATCAGGACATACAGAGTAACAGGCGACGGCGTCCTCTGGAGTTACCGCAGCTCCCGCGAGCTCGGACTGGACGAACCGCGCGACAAACAGAGATTCGAGGTAATACAGAACCTCACTCTGGACGACGTTACCGCCACCCAGCAGCAGTGGGTCAAGGACCGCACCTATGACTTTGCCATCCTGGGCAGAACCAAGGATCTGGACATCAAGTACCTGAAGACCCTTGGAGACGTAGAGTACGTATCCTCTGAAGACATGTTCGGATACTAACACACAACCGCGCCCATAGAGGGCGAAATCAAAATTCACATCCTAAAGGGGTTGTATCAAAACTTTCATTTTGACGCAGCCCCTTTTTACATGCTTCAAGCCAATGTACATTTTTCACACAGCCATTGTATGAAAATCATACAGAGCCGTATCTCACTCAACAATACAAGTTATTGATAATCACACAAATAACTCCACTGGCACGATTATTGATTAACGGCATGGCAAACACACTGCTATGCTAAGACTCATTCTCAGAAACCTGGCCCATACCCTCCGGAAGTATCCGCTCCCGGCGGCCATCAATCTCGCCGGTCTGGTCGTGGCCCTCACCGCATTCATCATCATCATGTCCCATGTGGAGTACGAGACCACCTTCGACCGTTCCTACCCTACCTCCGGGAGGATTTTCAGGGTGGACTGCCCCGGGAACGACGAGACTTTCCGCAGTATCCTGCCCAACGCTTTCGCCAGGGACGTCATCAACTCCTCGGCCCACATCGAGGCCGGAACGATGCTCATGCCCTACTTGGGCAAGCTGCCGTTCTACATCGACGACGCTGCCGGTGAACCGCACGGATACGAACTGAGATGCGACATGGTGCAGCCGGACTTCATGAAAGTATTCGGAGTACGCCTGACAAACGGAGATCCTGAGGCTCTGACCCGCCCCCAGACCGCAATCATCCCCAGGAGCATGGCCGAGAATCTCTTCGAAGGGGATGCTGTCGGCAAGATCCTGCGCACGGACAGCAACTGGTTCTTCCCGGACGGCGAACTGACCGTGGGAGCCGTCTACGAGGACTTCCCCTCCAACAGCAACCTGCAGAACAGCATTTATTTCGCAGTGGATGAAAGAGTCACGCCCTACACCTACGGAGGGGCGAACTTCATCTGCTACCTGCTGCTGGATTCCAGGGAATCCGCGTCACTGGTAGAGAACGGGTTCAACTCCAACTTCGATTTCTCCCTGAGCTGGATGAGTCCCATAGAGCTCGTGCCGATGGAGGACATATACTTCATGGAGCAGGGCGGAGACGGCAGGGTATTCTACAGCGGCAGCCGCAGCACGACCATCCTGCTGACGGCCATCGGCATACTGGTACTCCTCTCGGGGGTAATCAATTTCGCCAACTTCTTCACCTCCCTCGCCCCGGTGCGCATCCGGAGCATCAACACCCAGAAAGTAGTGGGCGCATCCACCTCCAGGCTGCGCCGGATGCTGACCATGGAGACAGTCGTCATTGCGCTCATCGCCCTGATCATCTCCTTCCTGCTGGCCGGTTGGATATCCCCGATGCTGGTCAGCGCCAACATCCTGAAAGGGCTGTTCACGGCTCACAGCATCAGTATCATCGTCACGGTCAGTGTCATCACCATTGCGGCCGGAATCCTTGCCGGACTGTATCCGAGCTGGTACGCTACCTCATTTGCCCCGGCACTGGTGCTCAAGGGAGATTTCGGCCTCTCGAAGGGCGGACGCACGTTCCGCAACGTGATGAGCGGCATCCAGTACACAGTAGCCTTCGTAACATTGGTGTTCATGACTTTCGTGCTGCTGCAGAACCGGCTGATGCGCAACACCATATTGGGATTCGACAAGGACGAGACAGCTGTCGCCAACGCCAGTGCCACCATCACCGCAAAAATGGATATGCTCCGCAGCTCCGCACAGAAATACCCATCGATAGCCGGCATAGCCTATTCCTCAGAGAAAGTCGGTGCCTCGGACTCCTACAGCACACAAGGCATCGATTACAACGGGGAGAAAATCCAGATGTTCTTTATCGGAGTGGACCCGCAGTTCATGGATGTCATGGGCATTGAGATGGTGGAAGGGCGCAACTTCAACCAGTATGACTCTGCCGGAGTCACGGTAGTGACCCGATACATGATGGACCAGTTCGGAATCATGCCCGGCGACATCCTTCCGGAGACCGGTGAGGTAATAGGCATATGCGAAAATGTCCGATTCAACTCGGTCCGCGAGCCCAATACCCCCATTGCATTCATTCCTTCCGGCATATACAGCGGAGTTAACGGAGTGCTTTACTTCCGCATCACTGCCGGCAGCAATGCGTTCCAGGCCGCGTCCGATATAGAGTCCCTCATACGCGAGGCCGACCCCTACTGGCCCTCACAGGTAGAGTTCTACGATACCATACAGAACAATCTGTACCAAAATGAGATCCGCACATCCCGCCTCGTAGTGGCGTTCAGCGTCATTGCCGCCATCCTGGCTCTATGCGGAGTCATCGGCCTGGTGCTCTTCGACACCGAGTACCGCAGGAAGGAGACCGCCGTCCGCAAGATTTTCGGAGCCAGCGTCGCCTCCATCCTCGAGCGGGCCAATATCGGCTACGGTACCATTGTCCTCATCTGTTTCGCACTTTCCTGCCCCATAGCGGCCGTCATCACCTCGCGCTGGCTGCAGAACTTCGTCGACCGCGTCCATATCAGCCCCTGGGTCTTTGCCCTTGCCCTCGTGGCCGTATCAGCCGTCACTGCACTGATCGTCACCGCCGTCTTCTACCGCCGGGCCACCGCCAATCCCCGCGACGGACTGCAGTAGGCCATACGAAAAAAAACCGGCGGAGAATGTCCGTCGGCTATGCAATCTGATGACGCGGTGAGAATACTACTTGGCGAGTTCCTCGTTGATGAGCTTGACCATGGAGGCGAACTCGGCCTCGTCATAGAGGCGGGTCAGCATGATTATCTTGCCGGTACGGTCGAGAATGATGTTTCGGGTCACTCCGGCACCCTTGTCGCAGAAGAGGGCAAAACGCTCTCCTTCAGGGTCGAGGGTCAGGGGA
The DNA here is from genome assembly GCA_018711925.1 of Candidatus Coprenecus pullicola. GTDB lineage: Bacteria > Bacteroidota > Bacteroidia > Bacteroidales > UBA932 > Coprenecus > Coprenecus pullicola. The sequence goes on along the minus strand of DVHR01000044.1, from coordinate 28,884 downwards.
TAGGTCACGGGAATGGCCTTGGCGAAATCGGCGGTCACCTCGGGCGTCTCCTTCAGGTCTATGCCGTAGAGGGCAAACTCGGGATTGTCTTTCAGCTTCTGCCATATATCGCTCTCGATGTGGGGCATCTCCTTGCGGCATACACCGCACCAGCTGGCGGTGAACTGAAGCATTACGACCTTACCCTGCAGCTCTTTGATGTTGAGGGTAGTACCGTCCAGCATCTGCAGGTCGAAATCGGGGACCTGGTCGCCGATCTTGACGATATAACCCCTTTCGTCGGCCTGTACGGCTGTTGCAGCTGCTTCGGCGGACTTGTCCTCAGACTTGGCCGAAGAGTTCTTATTGTTGCCGCAGCTCACGGCAGTCATCGCTGCCAGTACGGCTACCACGGAAATAGCAAATTTGAATTTCATAACCTGGTTATTTTTGGAAGTTAGTTACTACCCTACAACTTCTAATAGTTACTGTGTAAAAACTATATTTGAGACACACTAGTCTTGTACAACTGTTATTACATGGTATTCTGGTCCAGAATAAAGTTCTATATATAATTTACGCGATTTTCCTGTAGTATTCGGCTCTGCGTAAATTGTCAGTTCTTTACTATTCCATTTATACTCTTTATACTCTACCTTAAGCCACTTATATGAATTGTACCTGGTACCGTCTTCTCCCCATGTCTCTTCACCTTGTTCAGCCGTTTTGTAATCATGAATATCTGCGTTGGTAAAAGCCACATCACCTGTAACTGTCTTTGTTCCACCTTCCTTGGAAAATGTCACAGTGGCCGGGAATCCTAAATCCACCTCCTTGAAGCAGGATGTACAAAGAAATGGAAGGATACATAACATAAATTTTATCAAAATATTATTCATGGCTTATCGTAAGTAATGACTTTTAGTAGATGATTGTAATGAGTGCTATTAGAAGTTGTTTAAATTTATTTATAATTAATTGTAAATCAGTAGGTTAATTGGAATATTTTTCATAACTTTAAGGTTGTCAAGACATTAATGTTATGCACAAATACCCAACCAACCTGACTGATAAACAGTGGCAAGTTATAAAAAATATGCTGGACCCCAAAGAAAGATTCAGAAAATATTCTCTGCGCTCTGTTTTTGACGGCATCCTGTACATCGTGAAGACCGGCGTGCAGTGGAGAATGCTCCCCTCGGATTTCGCTCCGTGGCAGACAGTGTATTACTATTTCAGCAAGTGGAAGAACGAGGGCTTGCTTGAAGAGATCTTCGACACTCTCCGCGGCATTGTGCGGTGTCTTTCAGGCAGGGAGGAGAGTCCCAGCCTTGGAATCATCGACTCGAGGAGTGTCAGGACCTCCCACCATGCAGACGGTCAAAGGGGGATAGACGGCAACAAAAAGATAAAGGGAAGGAAGGAGCACATCGTGGTTGACACTCTGGGGCTGCCCTTTGCTTTCTTCTTTCCCTCCTGTTGTGTGAGGGCTGTTTCTTCTGTCGTTTGCATATCTTCTTTCATCTTCCCTTTTGTCTTTTTCCCCTGCTTGGCGAATACTGAAACGCTCCGCTTGCAGTAGGTTGTTTCCTTAATCATCAGGAAGAAATTCTCCTTGGTGATTAGCGTAATGTGGTATGTTATCCTGCAAGCCCGGAGCGTGCCGCTGTATATCAGGTTGTACACGGTACGGCTGCTCACTTAGCAGAAATAAGCAGTGGTTGGCTACAGGCTTTTAGCCAATGAACATCCTGCAGGTGTCTGCTGTGACTCCTTCGGAAGGAGTGGCGCATTACGGAGTGTTTTTGCGGAGTGCTTGATTTACAAGTTTTTTTCTAAATGTTCCTGACTGGATTTCTTCGGAAGCCAGGTTAATGACCGATTTGGGTTAACATGTCTGCTGAATTGCGGCATCAGTCAGATTGCAGTTCGGGTATTGCACGGAATCTGAATTTTTATTAAATTGCAACGATAATTGAAATATCTGGAATATGGCTGAAATGGATAATATGAAATATGAGGAGGCGCTGGAGCGTCTGGAGAAGATTGTGGCAGAGATCGAGAACCCGCAGACGGCCGTGGGGGATATCCCCGCCAAGGTGAAGGAGGCGGCCTCTTTGCTCACATATTGCCGCAGGATGCTGAAAGAGAGTGAGGAGAGCATAGGCAAGATTCTTGAGGAGCAGTAATGGGCTGATTAGTGCTAACAACTTAAAACCGCAGTTATGATATACGATTCGGATCCGTATCTGGCTCCGTACCGGGAGCGGATAGACAGACGCTACAGAAGCATAGTGTTTCAGAAGCAGGAGATGGCCGGTTATGGCCGCAGGCTCTGTGATGCCGTGAACAATCATCTGTATTACGGTGTACATCTGGAAAATGACAGCGTGGTGTTCCGCGAGTGGGCGCCGAATGCCACTGCCGTATATCTGATAGGTGAGATGAACGGCTGGCGGAAAGAAGATGGTTACCGTCTGAGAAATGTCGGAAACGGTAATTGGGAACTGCGCCTGCCTGCGGGGCAGGTGCCGCACGGGACTCTTTTCAAGTGGTATGTGGAGTGGAGCGGCGGGGCCGGTGAGAGGCTTCCGGCCTATGCGGTCCGCTGTGTTCAGGACCCGCAGACCAGGATATTCTCGGCCCAGGTGTGGTTCCCTCCGAGAAAGTACCGCTGGAAGCACGGATTTGTGCCTCATAACGGCAATCCTCTTATCTACGAGGCTCATGTCGGTATGAGTTCGGAACAGGAGAAGGTAGCGTCTTTTGACGATTTCCGAAGGAATGTGCTGCCCAGAGTGAGCGCCTTAGGATATAACACACTGCAACTGATGGCCCTGCAGGAACATCCCTATTACGGGTCGTTCGGCTATCAGGTCTCTAATTTTTTCGCCCTCAGCTCGCGTTTCGGCACTCCGGAGGAGTTCAAGGCCCTGGTGGACGAGGCGCATGGCCTGGGCATTGCAGTGGTGATGGATATCGTGCATTCCCATGCCGTGGACAACGAGGTGGAGGGCATAGGCATGCTGGACGGTACAGACTGCATGTACTGCCATAGCGGACCGAGAGGCCGTCATCCGGCATGGGGCTCCAGGTGTTTCAATTACGGCAAGCCTGCCACGGTGCACTTCCTGTTGTCCAATATCAAGTTCTGGATGGAGGAGTATCATATCGACGGCTTCCGTTTTGACGGTGTCACCAGCATGATATACCTGAATCACGGTCTGGGCAGGGACTTTACCGATTATTCCTGCTATTTTGACGGAGAGCAGGACGAGGATGCCCTGACTTACCTGGGTCTTGCCAATATCCTGGTCAAGGAGATGAATCCCAAGGCTATAACCATAGCGGAAGATGTGAGTGGGATGCCGGGACTGGCAGCTCCGCTAAAGGACGGCGGCATCGGTTTTGACTTTCGTCTCAGTATGGGCATAGCCGACCACTGGATCAAGTGGATAAAGGAACGCAGGGATGAGGACTGGAGCATGGGGGAGATATACTATGAGCTGACCAACAAGCGTCAGGACGAGCGTACCATAAGCTACGCGGAGTGTCACGACCAGGCGCTTGTGGGGGACAAGACGATCATCTTCCGGCTGATGGACAAGGAGATGTACACGGCCATGAACAGAGGCTCGCAGAATCTGACGGTGGAGCGAGGCATAGCCCTGCACAAGATGATACGGCTGGTGACGCTGGCGACTGCGGGAGACGGGTACCTCACCTTCATGGGCAATGAGTTCGGCCATCCTGAGTGGATAGACTTCCCCAGGGAAGGCAACGGCTGGTCGTATTTCTATGCCCGCCGCCAGTGGTCTCTTGTGGACAGTCCGGACTTGCGTTACGGCCAGTTGTGGCAGTTCGACAGGGCCATGATACACCTTTTCTCCGAGAATGGGATACTGAGGGACAGGCCCGTCCAACTTTATGTGGATGAGGTGCAAAAAGTTTTGATTTTTGGCAGAGGATATTTTATCTTTGCGCTGAATTTCCATCCTGAGCATTCTGTCTCAGATTTCAAGTTCCGTGCTGCGGCCGGAGAGTACAGGCAGGTGCTCGACTCCGATGATCCGGCGTTCGGAGGTTTCGGGAGGAATGATGGAAGTGTGTCTCACTTCACCGTGAGAGAAAGGGACTGCGACCTGCTGTCACTCTATCTGCCCAGCAGATCGGCCATAGTCCTGAAAAGACATTAATTATAAAATATATGTCGTATCTTAAATTTGACAAAGCAGAGTTGGTGAACCTGGAGTATTCCCTGGTTCGGGAGATTCTCGCCACCAACAAGACCGGCGGATACCTCAACACCACCATTGTCGGTTGCAACACACGGAAATACCACGGTCTTTTCGTACTCCCCGTCAAGAATTTCGACAGCAGAAGGTATGTCCTCCTGTCATCTCTGGACGAGACCCTGATCCAGCATGACAGGGACTTCAACCTCGGCATCCGCTGTTACGGCAAGAACAATTATGAGCCGCGCGGACACAAGTACATAGTGGACTTCGAGTTCGACAGGTATCCCGTCATCACCTACCGCGTCGGAGGCATCCTGATGAGCAAGTCTTTCCTCTTTCTGCACAACAAGGAGCAGTTGCTCATAAAGTACACCCTGCTGGATGCACATTCGGCCACTACGTTGCGTCTCAGGCCGTTCCTGGCATTCAGGGAGATACATGCGCTGACCCATGCCAATGACGCTGCTGACCGTAACTACGCTGCTGTGGACGGAGGCGCGGCTTTCAGACTGTATGACGGATTTCCCGCCGTCAATATCCAGATAAACCGTAAGAACGACTATTTTCATAATCCGGACTGGTATTACAATGTCGAGTACCAGGAGGAGAAACGCAGGGGATTCCTCTACGAGGAGGACCTGTATACCCCGGGATATTTCGAGCTTCCTATAAAGAAAGGCGAGTCCGTGATAGTCTCGGTCTCCACGTCCCCGGCAGCGGTCAAGGGCCTGGCGGGAGTATTTACCAGGGAGGAGTCCAAGAGAATATCCCTGCAGAGCTATGACGACTGTCTTAGACGGGCGGCCAAGCAGTTCATCATCAACAGCGGACGCGGGTTGAAAGAGATATACAGCGGCTATACGTGGCTGGGAAAAGGACTGAGGGAGACGATGATAGCCCTGCCCGGCCTTACTCTGGCTGCGGAAGGGGACACAGGCACTTTCGAGGAGGTCATGGAAAGTACGTTCAAGATATACGGCCAGCAGATTCTGCACGGCTCCAAGCAGGCCGATGCGGCTCTCTGGCTCATCTGGGCCGTACAGCAGTACGCGGCCTTTACGGGCGATGCTCAGGGCGTATGGCTGAAATACAGGGACAGGCTCAGGGCCATAGTCCGGAGTTTCCTGGAAGGGGGCAGGATGGGAGTCCGTCTCGACGACAACGGCCTGCTCTGGGTCAGGATGAACGGTGTGGCCATGTCGTGGATGAACGCTTATGACAGCGAGGGCAATCCCGTGACCGAGCGGGCAGGGTATCAGGTGGAGACCAATGCTTTCTGGTACAATGCTGTGGCCTATGTGCTGGATATGGAGTCCCGTTACGGCAACGATACACGTCTGCTCTATGCCCTGCAGTCACTGAAAGACCGTATGGATACTTCTTTCTACGATATGTTCTGGGATGAGGGACGCGGTCATCTGGCGGACTATGTGGACGAGCGCGGCAGGAATCTCTATATGAGGCCCAATCAGATATTTGCCTGTGCGCTGGAGTATTCGCCGCTTTCCGAGGAAGTCCGGGCAAATGTCATGGATGCTGTCAAGCGCGAGCTGCTGACCTCGCGGGGCATCCGCACCCTTTCGCCGAAAAATCCCCTTTACAAAGGCGTATATGACGGAAACCAGAACCAGCGCGACCACGCCTATCATCAGGGCTCTACCAGGGTCTGGCTGCTGACATTCTACATAGAGGCCATGCTCAGACTGTATGGCGGCATGTTTGTCAGAAGGGCAGAGGAACTGACCGGTGCTTTTGAGGAGGATATAGAGCGTCACGGAGTCGGCAGCATCTGCGAGCTTTACGACGGAGATCCCCCGCACAACCCTCACGGAGCTATCTCCAGTGCGGTGGCCACAGCGTCGCTTCTGCGTTCGGAATATCTGGTGGAACAATATAAAAAGGAGGAGTTATGAGAGTCTTGATGTTCGGGTGGGAGTTCCCCCCTCACATAGCCGGAGGTCTCGGAACAGCCTGTTACGGAATGGTCCGGGGTCTGGCCAACAACGGAGTGGACGTGCTGTTCGTGATGCCCTCGGCCTCCGGGGACGAGGACGGCAGGGTGGCGCGCATCATCAATGCCAGTGACGTGGAGGCTGCGGACATAACCTGCTCTCCTCTGGATTTTCTGGAACGGATCAATTTCCTGAGAATAGGGACAAACATGATTCCCTATGTCGATCCGGAGGACTTTACGGAGATGGTGGAGAAGGACCGGCATTCGCAGGCTGAGGAATTTAAAGTCAATTTCAAGCAGAAGTACAAGTTCTCCGGAAAGTACGGTACGAACCTTATGGAGGAGGTTGCCCGCTATGCTCTGGTGGGCGGAACTATTGCCATGCAGAATCAGTTCGATGTGATACATGCACATGACTGGCTTACCTATCCGGCCGGAGTGGCGGCCAAGAGGCTTACGGGCAAGCCGCTGGTGATACATGTCCATGCCACGGAGTATGACCGCAGCGGAGAGAACGTCAATACTCAGGTGTATGCCCTTGAGAAGATGGGTATGGAGGCTGCTGACAGGGTCATAACGGTGAGCAACCTTACCCGCAACATAGTCATCAACCGTTACGGCATATCTCCGGACAAAGTCTTTACCGTCCACAATGCGGTGGACTTCAGCGGCCGCAGTGAGCTGGACGTACACCGGGGAGTGCCGGAAAAGGTAGTTACATTCCTCGGCAGGATTACCTTCCAGAAGGGCCCGGAGTATTTCATTGAGGCGGCCAGCAAGGTTTTGAGATACTACAAGAATGTCCGCTTCGTGATGGCCGGCAGCGGTGACCTGCTCAACCGCTCGATCCGCCGGGTGGCCAAGCTGGGCATATCCGACAGGTTCCATTTCACCGGATTTCTCAGAGGAGCCGACGTGCAGCGTATGTTCGCTATGTCGGATGTGTATGTGATGCCGTCGGTGTCGGAGCCGTTCGGCATATCGCCCCTGGAGGCCATGAGAACCGGCGTACCGACCATCATCTCGAAGCAGTCCGGCGTGGCTGAGGTGCTCAGACATTCCATCAAGGTGGATTTCTGGGACATAGATGCCATGGCCGACGCGATTTACGGCATTCTGAGGTATCCGGCTCTCGGAGTCATGGCCTCGCGCTGCGGTCTGGACGAGGTCAATACCCTCAAATGGAACAACGCGGCCAAGAAGATAAAGGAGATATATTTGTCAACAATCGATTAAAACAAGCAATTATGGAAACAAAACCCTCAATCTGCATATATTTTCAGGTACATCAGCCTGACAGGCTCAGACAGTACCGCTTCTTCGATATAGGAAACGATCAGCACTATTACGATGATTTCGCCAACAGGACAATTCTGCGCCGTGTGGCCGACAGATGCTACCTGCCCATGAACAGGCTTCTGCTGGACGTGATAGCCGCCTGCGGCAAGAAATTCAAGGTGGCCTTCTCCATTTCCGGCTCGGTAATAGAGCAGTTCGAGGCCTATGCTCCGGAAGTTCTGGACAGTTTCAAGGAACTTGCCGGGACCGGCTGTGTGGAGTTCATCGCCGAGACATATTCCCATACACTTGCCTCCCTGTTCTCCATGAGTGAGTTCGAAAAGCAGGTCAAGCTGCATTCGGCCCTTATAGCCAAGCATTTCGGCAAGAAGCCCAAATGCTTCCGCAATACCGAGCTGATATACTCCGACGAGATCGGGGCTGCGGTCAGCAGGATGGGCTACACCTGTATGCTGACCGAGGGAGCCAGGCACATCCTGGGCTGGAAATCCCCCAACTACGTGTATGCCAACGCCGTCAATCCGAAACTGAAACTGCTTCTGCGCAATTTTACCCTTAGCGATGACATCGCCTTCCGTTTCTCCGACCGTTCGTGGGAGAAATGGCCGGTGGACACGGGCAAGTATGTCTCATGGCTGCAGGATTCGATAAAGGACGGAGAGGTGATCAACCTCTTCATGGACTACGAGACGTTCGGGGAGCATCAGAGCGCGTCCACAGGTATATTCGAGTTCATGAAGGCCCTGCCCGAGGCAGTTCTTTCGCAGACAGACTTTGAGTTCTGCACCCCTTCTCAGGTCATTAAAAAGCATCAGCCGGTGGCTCCGCTCAACGTGCCGTTCCCTATATCCTGGGCCGACGAGGAGAGGGATACCACCGCATGGCTGGGCAATGAGCTGCAGAACGAGGCTTCCTCGAAGCTCTATGCCCTTACGGACAAAGTAATTGCCGCTGAAGACCCGAATATAGCCAGGGACTTCCTGAAGCTGCAGGAGAGCGACCATTTCTACTATATGTGTACCAAGTTCTTCTCGGACGGCGCCGTACACAATTACTTCAATCCGTACGATACCCCTTACGAGGCGTTCATCAATTATATGAATGTCCTGAGTGACTTTATTCTGAGGGTGGACCGCAGACTTAAACAGGAATAGCAATAGTTACCGATATTTTGAATATTTATGAGTACTGAAAAAGTAGTGATGCCCGACTATCTGTTCGAGGCAAGCTGGGAGGTGTGCAACAAGGTAGGAGGCATCCATACCGTTTTGGCCTCCAAGTCGCTGAATCTTTCCAAGGAATTAAAAAACAACCACATCCATATAGGTCCGGATGTCTGGATGGATACTGCCCAGAACCCGGAATTCACCGAAGACCCCATTCTTTTCCGTACATGGCGCATGGCCGCAGCGGAGGAAGGACTGAGGCTCAGGGTAGGCCGCTGGAACATCCCGGGCAAGCCCATAGCCGTGCTGGTGGATTTCTCGCAGTTCATCCCGAAGAAGAACGAGATATTCACCTCGCTGTGGGAGAAGTTCAAGCTGGACTCCATATCCGGGCAATGGGACTTTATAGAGTCGGCCCTGTTCGGCTATGCGGCCGGAAAGGTGATAGAGAGTTTCGTGCGCTTCAATCTCCAGCCGCATCACAAGGTCGTGGCTCATTTCCACGAGTGGATGACCGGTGCCGGTATCCTTTATCTCAAGAGCGTGAAGGCTCATGTGGCCACTATCTTCACCACACACGCCACGGTGACGGGACGCTGCCTGGCCTGCAACAACGTGCCTCTGTATGACTCCCTGTCCAACTGCAACGCCGATGAGAAGGCCCGCTATTACAATGTGACCGCGAAACATTCCATGGAGAAGTGCGCGGCCTTGAACGCGGACGTATTCACCACGGTAAGCGACATTACGGCTACGGAATGTGAGAAACTGCTGGGCAAGAAGGTGGACCTGATTACGCCCAACGGCTTTGACAACGGAATCGTGCCGCCCAAGGACAAACTTCAGAAGGCTGCCGCGGAGGGCAGGAAAGTCCTGCTTGACCTGGCCGGTGCCATGTGCGGAGAGGACTGCTCCGATGCGTTTATCCTGGGTATAAGCGGCCGCTATGAGTACAAGAACAAGGGCATAGACGTATTCCTGGACGTGCTGGGTAGACTGGGCAACTCCGGCTACAGCGGCCGTACAGTAGTGGCGTTCATCATGGTGCCCTCCGGTCACAACGGTCCGGACAAGGAGCTGGCGGCCAAGCTTGCCGGCAACGGCTCCGATTACCGTACTCTTACCACGCATCAGCTCCAGGACCCCGATTCGGACATCATCCTCAACCGTATGAAGGCCCTGAATCTGGTAAACAGGGAGGGCAGCAAGGTCAAGGTGTTCTTCGTCCCTTCATATCTCAACGGAGACGACGGCATCATAGGCCGGAAATACTACGAGCTGCTGATGTCCATGGACATGACCCTCTTCCCTTCGTATTACGAGCCTTGGGGATATACTCCGCTGGAGTCCCTGGCCTTCGGTGTGCCGACACTGACGACGACTCTGGCCGGCTTCGGCCTGTGGGTGCGCAGCCATTACAATGCGGCCCATCCGTCCATCACCATAGTTCCCCGCAATGACTCCAACTACGGGCAGGTGGTGGACAATGTGCTCAAGGCCGTGATGGAGATGACCGCACTCTCCCCGGAGACCGTCCGTCAGTATAAGGACAATGCCGTAGAGGTATCGGAGATAGCTCTGTGGAAGCACAATATCTACTATTACAAGCAGGCCTATTCCCTGGCGATAGAGAGACTGGTGGAGGAGATGGGCGCCTTCCCCGAGTACAAGGAGGACCAGGTGCAGAACTATCACCGCTTTGAGGTGAACAGGCCGTCATGGAGCCGGATTCTGGTCACGAGGGACATGCCTGAGAGGCTCAAGGCTCTGGATGTCATATCGAAGAATCTCTGGTGGTGCTGGAACCAGGAGGCGATGGACCTGTTCCGTAGCATCAATGCGGATCTGTGGAAGGAGTGCGAGCGCAACCCCATAGCCCTGCTGGACAGACTTACGCTGGACGATTACAACCGCCTGGAGGCGGATACGGATTTCCTGGCCCGGATGGATGCCGTATATGATATATTCAACACCTATATGGACGGCAAGAAAGACCGCAAGTCTCCCTCTATAGCTTATTTCAGCATGGAGTATGGTCTGGACACCTCCCTTAAGATATATTCCGGAGGTCTGGGTATCCTCGCCGGAGACTACCTCAAGGAGTCCAGCGACATGAAGGTCAGGATGACTGGTGTCGGCCTGCTGTACCGTTACGGCTATTTCAGCCAGAGACTTACGGCGCAGGGAGATCAGGTGGCCGACTATGAGCCTCAGGATTTCTTCAAGATACCGGCCATGCCCGTGCGCGACGGGAGCGGCAACTGGAAGACTGTGTCGATAGTCTTCCCCGGCCGTACCGTATATGCCCGGATATGGAGGGTGGACGTAGGCCGTACCGAACTGTATCTGCTTGATACCGACTTTGAGGACAACCTGCCCGAGGACCGTCAGATCACCCATCATCTCTACGGAGGTGACTGGGAGAACCGCCTGAAGCAGGAGCTTCTGCTCGGTATCGGAGGCATCCGGGCTCTGAGGACGCTGGGTATCCAGTGCGATATATATCACTGCAACGAGGGTCATGCCGCCTTTATCGGACTGGAGCGACTGCGGGAGTACGTGGCTCAGAACCTTTCGTTCTCCGAGGCTATGGAGCTCGTCAGATGCTCATCCCTCTTTACGACCCATACTCCGGTGCCGGCCGGACACGATGCCTTCAGCGAGGATATGCTCAGGACTTATATCAATCATTACCCTCAGAGGATGAAGATTGACTGGGAGACCCTGATGGCCCTGGGCAAGACCAATCCCGTCGACCGCAACGAGAAGTTCTCCATGAGCAATCTGGCCTGCAACCTGTCACAGGAGGTCAACGGCGTGAGCTGGATGCACGGCAAGGTCAGCCAGCAGGTTCTGGGCGGTCTGTGGCCCGGTTATCTGCCGGAGGAACTGCACATAGGCTATGTGACCAACGGAGTGCATTATCCCACATGGACCGCGCCTCAGTGGAAGGAGATTCACGCCAAGGTATTCGGCCCCGAGTTCGCCGCCCACAAATACGACAAGAAGTGCTTCGAGGGTATCTACAATGTAGACGACAGTGTGATCTGGAACGTGCGCAACGAGCTTCGAGCCAGGATGATAGAGGTGGTCAAGAAACGTATCTCCAATACGGATATATCCAGCCACTACTCGCCTCATCAGATAGTTACTATTCTGGATACCCTCCGGACCGATGTGCTGACCATAGGATTTGCGCGGAGGTTCGCCACCTACAAGAGGGCGCATCTGCTGTTCCGCGACCTGAACCGCCTCAATGAGATAGTCAACAATCCGGACCGTCCGGTGCAGTTCATCTTCGCCGGTAAGGCGCATCCGGCCGACAAGGCTGGTCAGGATCTGATCAAGCGCATCGTGGACATATCCAAGATGCCTCAGTTCATAGGAAAGATAGTCTTTGTCCCCAACTATGACATGAATCTGGCCAAAGCTCTTGTACAGGGCGTGGATGTGTGGATGAATACCCCTACCAGACCACTGGAGGCTTCCGGCACCTCTGGAGAGAAGGCCGCCATGAACGGTGTCATGCACTTTTCCGTGCTTGACGGCTGGTGGATAGAGGGCTATAAGAAGGATGCAGGCTGGGCTCTTCCTATGGAGAAGACATATGAGGATCAGAACTTCCAGGATGAGCTGGATGCCGCGACCATCTACAACATCATAGAGAACGAGATAGCTCCGGGGTACTATGACGAGCGGGACAGGAAGACCGGAATCCCGTCCAGGTGGATTCAGTACATCAAGAACACGATTGCGCTCGTAGCCTCCAACTTCACTACCAACCGGATGCTGACGGATTATCTGGAGAAATATTACATGCCTCTTTATGAGAGGACACTCAGGCTCAATGCCGATGACTGCGCCGTGGCCAAGGAGATAGCTTTCTGGAAGAAGAATATCCGCCACAGCTGGCAGCATATCGAGATAAAGGACTATGTGCGTCCTACGGACTCCAACGACCAGCCGATGCTCGGCAAGGAGAGAGTCTTCCGGCTGGAACTCTTTATCGGGGATATCAATCCTCATGATATAGGTGTCGAACTGGTATGGGCGGAGCAGGACCGCAAGGGCGTGTTCCATGTACGCAAGTGCTTCACCTTCGACTATGAGTCGGGCGGGGACGGTACGGCCAGATACGTCTGCCGTCTGCTTCCTACCGCGACAGGTGTCTACTATCTCACAGTCAGGGTATTTGCCAAGAATGATCTCCTGCCTCACCGTCAGGACTTAGAGTTGGTGAGATGGTTGTAGCCGCTACGGGATTCTTCGACGGAGTTCATGCCGGACACCGGGCCGTGCTTCAGGTGCTGAAGGACACGGCCCGGGAAGAAGGCGAGGAGAGTGCCGTGATAACATTCTGGCCTCATCCGCGCAATGTCCTGCAGCAGGATGCATCTACTTTCCGTCTGCTCAATACCCTGGAGGAGAAGAAGTCTCTGATACTTGGATTCGGCATAGACCGTTTTTACGTCATACCGTTCACCAGAGACTTCAGTCAATTGGATACGGCTGATTTTATGAGGAAATATCTGGTGGAGCAGTTCCATGTGGACACTATTGTTATCGGTTACGACCACCGTCTGGGACGCTCCTCTACGGCATCAAGGGAAGAGCTGGCGGCCATCGCCTCCACGGTCGGGCTGCGTACCCGCATCGTGGAGGAGGTACACTGCGACGAGCGGAAAGTCAGCTCCACTCAAATCCGCAACCTGCTTGCGGCGGGAGATGTGCAGACAGCCGCTCACCTGCTGGGCTACCGGTACTCCCTGTCCGGAGCAGTGGTGTCCGGCAACATGCTGGGCCGGACGATGGGATTCCCTACGGCAAATATGCAGCTCAGTGAGCCGTTGAAGATGGTGCCTGCCGACGGGGTCTATGCTGTCTGCGTGGATGTTTCCGGGCAGCGTCACAGGGGCATCTGCAACATCGGAACCCGTCCCACGGTATCGGAGGGCAATGTCCGCACGATAGAGACCAATATATTCGGCTTCAGCGGGAACATATACGGCCTTGACATCCGCGTTGGGTTCGTGGCCCGCATACGCGACGAGAAGAGATTCGCCTCTCTTGACGACCTGCGGCTTCAGATGGAGCATGATAGGAAAATAGCGGAGAAAATGTTATCTTTGCCGGGGAACGTATAAATTGACGCAAATGGAAGACTGGTTAGGTATTATTCTGGGAATTTTGTTTATTCTGGGGCCTGCTCTGCTGGAGAAAGGCAACAGGAGGAAAAAGCGCGGACAGAGACATGAGAGGCAGTTGCAGCAGGAGGAGGCGTATGGTCCGGATCCTGTTCTGCGGCCTGAGATGACTGAGGCTCCGCTGCCCGAGATAAGGCCGGTATATGTTCCGGTCTCGTCGGATGAGCCGGTTCTGGGCTCTGAGGAAGTTGTCCTGCAGGAAGAGCAGGCTGTGCAGCAGCCCGTGCGTCATACGTTAGACGCTGTACCGGAGAAGAAGGAGGCAGTGCCGGCTCCCGAGGCCAAGGCTCCAGCCGGCAGGAAACGCCGCATCAACGGACGGGATATGATAATTTATTCGGAGATACTGAAGCCGAAATTTTAAATTTTGTAGCTTTTATTTAAAATTATACTTATATTTGCAGAAGAAAGAGTCCTGCTCAGGTGCGGGATTCTTTTTTATATTTTATAAACGCACAAGAAGAATATACTATGTCTGACATTCATTATGTGACAGCAGAGGGCCTGGAGAAACTAAAGGCCGAGTTGGCTGAGGCTATAAGCCAAAGGCCTGTAATATCCAAGCAGATTGCGGAGGCCAGAGACAAGGGGGACCTCTCCGAGAATGCGGAGTACGATGCCGCCAAGGAGGCTCAGGGACTGCTTGAACTGAAGATTTCCAAGTTGGAGAATCTGGTGGCCAATGCCCGCGTAATCGACGAGTCCAAGATCAACACCGACCATGTGCAGATGCTTACGAAGGTGACTCTCAAGAACCTGCTCAACAACACCACGGTGCAGTACACTCTGGTAGGGGAGAGCGAGGCCAATTTCCGTGAGGGCAAGCTGGCTGCCGGTACTCCTATCGGAAAGGCTCTTATCGGCAGGCGCAAGGGTGATGTCGTGGAGGTGAGGGTGCCTTCTGGCGTGCTGAAGTTCGAGATACTTGACATATCACTCTAAATCAGTTGGATTATGGCGTCTGTCTTTACTAAAATAGTCAATGGGGAGATACCTTCCTACAAGGTGGCCGAAACGGAGCACTGCTATGCGTTTCTGGATATCAGTCCTCTGAAGGAGGGACACACTCTGGTGATACCCAAGAAGGAAGTCGATTATCTGTTTGACCTCGACGAGGCTTTGTATGCGGAGTTGATGCTGTTTGCCCGTAAGGTGGCCGTTGCGGTACGGTCCGCAGTGCCCTGCAAGAGGGTAGGAGTGGCTGTCCTCGGGATGGAAGTGCCTCATGCCCACATCCACCTGGTCCCGCTGGAGACGGAAGGCGACCTGGATTTCAGGAAGAAGAAGTTGGAACTCACACCCGAGCGTTTCAAGGAGATATCCGCATCCATAGCCGCAGAATATGCAAAACTCTGAGTCTATGAGATCGAGGTACTACTGGATTTGTATATTCGCCCTGCCTTTGCTCGTGACTCTTATGACGATGTGCGGAGACAAGGATACAGCGCGTATAAGTCTTACGCTGGAAGGTGCTCCCGACAGTACTCAGGTGGTGGTCTCACGTCTGGCGTTGAATGAGATGCAGGTGCTGGATACTGTCTATACCTCCGGTGGTAAAACGGAATGCCGTGTGACGGTCGGCACAGGCTCGCCCGAGTTCATATATCTGACTTACGGTAAGGACGGAGTGGTCTCTCTGCTTCTGCAGGAAAGGGACAGGGTAAGTGTTACAGCCGGCTGGTCAGAGCCCTCAGATGTCTTGATAGACGGCTCGGATGAGTCAGCATTGATGCAGGAGGTGAATGACGGTATCCGGACTTTCAATCATAGGTTCGATTCTCTGTTCGCGGAGATATCTTCAGCTGAGGCGGAGGAGAATGTAGGCAGAAGTTCCGCTCTCAGACGCGAATTGGGAATGCTGTATGTGCGCCGTAAACAGGACGCCCTGCGTTATGTGTTGCGGCATAAGGGCTCGATGACGGTGATTCCGGTACTGTATCAGGTGGCTCCGAACGGCCAGCGGATATTCTCGGAGGCGACCGACGCACTTATCATGGAGCAGGTATATGATACTCTCCATACTGTCTATCCGGTGTCTCCATATCTGGCCGCCCTTGCGGATGAGATTCAGTCCAGACGCAATATAATGGATATGGGGAACATCCTCTCAGACGCGGAGGAAGTGGACTTTCCGGAGATTGTCCTGACTGATGCAAACGGAGAAGAACGTAGTCTGACATCCCTTAAAGGTAAAGTCATAGTGCTGTATTTCTGGGAGCCATCGGTGATGGAGCAGCGTATCTTCAATGTCGGGTTGAAAGAGCTTTATGAGAAGTACAGTCGCCGTGGCCTGGAGATATACCAGGTGGCCCTGACCCAGGACAAGACTGCGTGGGCCATGCAGGTCAAGGAGCAGGAGTTGCCCTGGATCAGTGTCTGCGATCCTTCCGGAGCATCGTCCACGGCTGCAATGATGTACAACGTCTCGCAGCTGCCGGCCATGTTCATCATCTCACGTGACGGAGAGATAACGGCAAGGGATCTCTTCGAGACTGATATGCTGGGAAAGGAGATAAGCCGTCTGCTATGATCTGTCCGGGTGCAGGACGGCGTCCAGTTTCCTGGACGGACTGGCTGCGATAAATTCTTTGAGATAGAACGGTTCGAAGTAGGCCACATCCTCGAACCGTTTTTCTTTGTAGGCCCTGCAGGCCGGTTCCGCCATATATGCGGCATCAGGATGGCTTGCTATGAACGTGCATCTGTCCAGGTACTCAGGATTGATGACCTGCCTGTATTTCCCAGCTCCGTCTCCGGTGAATATCAGGTGTCCGTATTCGCTTATCTTTCCGGCGAATGTGTCCGGCTCAAGGATGACGGCTTCTGTGTCGGATATCCTGTGCCCTGAGGAGTCGAACAGGGCCGTGTATACCTCCATCCTTCTGGCATCAATCATGGGAATGATCAGGGTATCGGCGGATATGTCCGTGCTACCTAGAATTTTGCAGGCTATTGCTTCCAGGGTCTCGACAGCGATAAGCGGCAGGCCTGCCCCGAAGCATATACCCTTTGCGGTCGATACGCCCACCCGGAGTCCTGTGTAGGAACCCGGTCCGGAGCTGACGGCCACGGCCGACAGTTCCTTGGCGGAAAGACCGGCTTCATTCATCACCTTTTGAATCATGGGCGCAAGCCCGGAGGCCTGGCTTTTAGGCTCGGACGTGCGGTATGAGGATATGATACCGTTTCCGTCGGTTATGGCGGCGGAACATGCGTCCGTAGCCGTTTCGATAAGCAGTATATTATTGTTCATTCTCATTGTGGTTAATTTCAGCGTTGACTTTCATCCCGTCCTCCAGCACTCTGTTTACCGTGCTGTACGGTCCGGTTACAATCCAGAGTGAGTCCGCTTCTTCCAGGCCTCCTGTTATCTGAATCTTCTCTATGCTCTGGATGCCCGTGCTTACTTTGACGGAGCAGACGGTGGCCGTGGACGGGTCGTATGTGAATAAGCACTCTTCGGAAGTGACGGCCTGCAGGGGTACTGTCAGGGCATTGTCCTGTCTGTCAGTCTCTATCTCCACGGAGGCGGACATGCCGGGCCTGAACGGGATGGGGTCGTTTTCCAGCAGGTCAGCATAGGATGCAGGCAGCAGCCGGATCCTGACCTCGAAGTTGGTTACGTCCGTAAGGGCGGACGTGGCTGCCGTAAGGTTCTTCGCCGAGTTGGCGATCTGTGTGACAACGCCCTTGAAAGTCCTGCCGGGATAAGCGTCCACGTCTATGTCGGCTGTGTCACCTTTTGTTATGCGGATGATGTCGTTCTCGTTGACATCCACGAGCACCTCCATCATATTGAAGTCGGCGATCCTGAGCATCTCGGTTCCGGCCATCTGGGATGTGCCCACGACCCTTTCTCCTTTCTCTACGCTAAGGCTGGATATGATGCCGTCGATAGGGGAGTATATGACGGTCCTGATCAGGTTCTCCTCGGCCTCGCTTAATGATGCCGTGGCACTTTCAATGTTGTACTCTGCGGCCTTCAGCTGTTCCGCAGCCATCCCGTACTCAGCGGTGCTGGCCTCGAACTCCTGCAGGGAGATGGCACGTTTCTCGTAGAGGTCCCGGTTGCGGTTGTAATTCTGCTCAGCCTGATCAAAAGCGGCTTTCTGCTGACGGTACTGGGCCTTCGTGGAGTTGAGGGATGCCTCGGCCCTGTCTTTTAAGGAGATGTATACGTCCTGCCTGATCTTGATGATGAGGTCTCCTTTCCGGACTCTGTCGCCCTCGTCCACGTTGAGCTCGATGATCTCTCCTGAGACATCCGGGCTTATTTTTACTTCCGTGACGGGACGTATCTTCCCGTTTGCGGGTATCCTCTCAATGATGGTCTCTCTCGTCGGACGGCTGATGACGACCGGCTCTCCCGTGTCAGTCCTAAGCAGAGCGTACATGGCGACAGCAGCCACGATTACGGCCATAGTTGACAGTGTGTATCTTATGCCTTTCCTTTTCTTTCCCATAATTATAGCGACATAGGTATTCCTTTGTAAAAGTCTATGATTTTCAGCTGGAATATGAACTGGTATTTTGCCTGTAGGTATTCAGACCTGGCTTTAAGCAGGTTGGTCCTCGCAACGGTATAGTCGGTGCTGTTCAGGGCTCCGGCGTTGAACTTCTCCTCCACATACCGGAATGACTCCTGCATGGATGCGACATTGGCCTCGGCTGCCTCCATCTGACGGTAATAGGTCTCAGCTTCAGTCACGGCGGTCTGTATCTCCTTGTAAAGGGTCTGCTCCTTGGCCCTTAGCTCCAGCTCCAGGCTCTCTTTGGCCAGTCTGGCGTTTCTGACGTTGGCCCTGACGCTCCAGTTGTTGAATATGGGAATGCTGAGACCTAAGCTTATGGACGGATTGATGTTGTCCCGGAACTGCTCGAAGAACGGATATACGCTTCCGTCCGGTGCGAAAGTGGAGGAACTGTAGAACGTCCCGTAACTTGCGGCCAGGGAGATCTTCGGATAGAACTGGCCTTTGGCTGACTTCAGGTCCAGCTCTCCTTTGTCCAGGGCCAGTCTGGCACTCTGTATCACAGGCATGGACAGAGCTCCGGCGTATATATCATCGATATTGTCGGCAGTGTATCCCTGTATGATGTAGTCGATATCCGGTACGGCTATCCGGAAGTCCGGACTGTACTTCAGGTCCAGCAGCTGCTGCAGGGCCAGAGTGTTGTTCCTGACCTGGCTCTCGGCCGTGACGACCTGCACTCTCTCGGAGGCCAGCTGGGACTCGATGTCCAGCAGGGAAGTGTAGGGCTGACTGCCGGCTTCTACCAGCAGTCGGGTCCTGTCTCTCTGCTCCTGGAGCGAATGGAAACTCTCTTCCGCAGCGGCAAGTATCTCCCGGGCAAGAAGTATCTGCAGGTAGCTCTTGGCGATGGAGACGGATATCTCGTCCTTGAGCCTCTCGACTTCCTGAATGGATATCTCCAGACTTTTCCGGCTGCTTTTAAGACCGTACAGCTTTGACAGGCCGTCCAGCAGGTATATTGAGGCATTTGCTGACGCGCTAGTGCTCTGGGAGAGCTTGTTGTGTATGATTTCCAGGTTCTGGAGGTCTACCGAGCGGCCCCAGTTGAGATTGTGTCCGAAAGAGACATTGAGGCTTGGAGCAAAGTCCAGCTTGTCCTGAAGCAGCTGGACCTCGCTTCGGGAGACCTCGATGTTCTGCTGCTTGATGGACAGGTTGTTGCTCCAGGCATATTCGATGCATCTATCCAGAGTCCATGTCTCCTGTGCTCTTAGGGCAGGGGAGAGTGTCAGTGTCAGAACTGCAATCAGGATATGTCTTATGCGGCTCATGCCTGTCTGTGCTGTTAAAACGGATACAAAAATAATAAAATTACTGATAAAGGGCCTGTCCGGGACCGTTATCCGCAGGCAGGCCCGATGAATGCTAGAATGCAGGTGCGGCTTGTGGCTTCTTGCCGTTTCGGAGTAAGTCGTAAAGAGCCCTCAGAGCGGCGCCTACAAGGCGGCCCAACATGCGGGCAACTCTTCCTTCAGTCGTATTTGTCCCGCCGCCGATGACAGCGCAGGTCTCGCTTCGTCTGAGTGTGATGAACTGTTCCATGGCCACTGTTTTATTTAGTTAAGGAACCGACAATCTCCTGTCCTGTCCATCCTTCGACGAAGCCAAGCAGGAACTGGTCGAAGTTGTCAGCGAAGAACTTTACGATTTTGCCCCATAGGCCCGCGCCTCCGCGGACGGTTGCGCAAAGGTCAGAATTAACACATTCAAACCCCTCATACCTTTGAATAATTCTTTCCATGATGTTAGATGTTTAATGTTGTGCCGCAGATAAAAGGCGCTGCGGCTTACGCCTGTGAACGCGCGTTCTTATGTGATAGATCTATTATGTTGTCAGCAATGTCCAGTGCCTGCTCCTCGTGGGATATCAGGACTGTCGTGATATTGTGCTCTTTAAGAAGACAGATAGTGTCAGTCAGCCTTTTGCGGCTCTCCTGGTCCAGAAATGTGGCCGCCTCGTCCAGAATCAGTACTTTGGGCTGGCGGTACAGGGCTCTGGCCAGGGCTATCTTCTGTCTCTCTCCCCCGGACAGTCTGCATCCATGCTCTCCAGTATGGGCCGTTATGCCGCCTGGCAGTCTCTCTATCGTGCGGGCCAGACCGGCCATGGCGCACACGGCAGTGACGGAACGCATGTCGTAGTCCCTGTCTCCCATTACGATGTTGTCCAGGATGCTGCCGTCGGATATTTCCGGCTTCTGCGGGACTATCGAGATGAATCTCCGCCAGGTGTCCAGCGGGATGGTCTGTATGTCCACGCCGCCGGCGGTGATGCTTCCGCTCTGAGGAGCGTAGCCGCGCATCAGCAGTGCCGCGACGGTGCTCTTGCCGCTGCCGTTGGCTCCGAGTATGAGATTGACTTTCCCGGGAAGGAGCCTGAATGAAAGTCCCTCCAGCAGCTGCTCTCTTCCGGGGAATGAGAAACAGATGTCTCTGGCCTCGATGATGTCGTCCTGTGTCGGCTGGAAACGTACTGTCCCTGTGGTGTCTTCCCCTTCCAGGTCCAGGATGTCGAATATCCTCTCCGCTGATATCCTGGCTTCGGTGATCTCGCGGCTGCTCTCGATGAGCAGGACTACTGGAGAACTGAAGACAGTGGTCATGGATATGAAGGAAACCAGTTCTCCTACGGTCAGCTCGGAGTTCAGTACGAAAAACGCTCCTGCAAGCAGGGTCGTAAGATACACCGCCCGGCTGACAGTGTCGGATACGGAGCCGATGGCCGATGCCAGCACTCCTCCGCCGTACAGTGCGGATGCCGTTCTGAAGTACTGTGTCTCTATCTTTCTTACTGCCTCTTTCTCGGAGTTGAAATATTTTATGTCCCTGGCCGCGGAGAGCTGCTCGATGCTGGTCTGCTCGAACCTGGCGTTCTCCTCTATGATCCGCCGGTTGACCTTTCTGTTGAGCCTGTCCGAGACTATGTACAGCAGGATGAACAGCGGTATGAAGCTCAGGACGATCAGTGTGAGTTTCCAGTAGAAGGTCATGAGCACGGCGGTGGCTATGGCCAGGGTGATGACGCTTATCGTCATCAGCAGCAGCCTTTCGGTGATGAACGACCGTATGCGGTAGGCGTCGGATACTCTGGAGTTGAGCTCTCCGCTGCTCATGGAGTTGAAGAACGACAGCGGCAACGAGAACACCTTGCGGAAATATTCCGTGATGAGGCGGCAGTCTATCTTGATACTGGTGCGTACCAGCAGGACGGACCTTACGTAGGATATGTACCAGCACAGCAGGGCAAGACATATCATGACCGCACCTGCGGTCAGCAGCCCGTTGCGGTTGCCCGCCGGTATGACTGAATCGATGATCCTCTGCAGGAATACGGATATGCTCAGCGTGGCGGCTATGTAGGCGGCCGAGCCGGCAAGTACCAGCGTCAGCTCTTTTCTGTAGAATGTGAGAATGTCCTTGAACCGGCCGAAGATGTCTGTCCTCATGTCCCCTTTCCTGAACATCGGCGAAGGGGTGACGGCGATGATGTAGCCGCTCCATTCCTCCTCCAGTTCTTTCAGGCTGCTCCTGTGCATCCTTCCGTCCTCCGGGTCCATGATCCGGGCATGCTCCTTGTCCATCCCGTAGAGGACTACGAAGTGCAGCCATCCGTTTTTTTTCTCCAGATGCAGTATTACGGGTCTGTCTACTTTCCGGAGACTCTCTATGTCCTTGTCCTTCGCCTTGAGCCCGGCCGCTTCCAGTCCCAGTTTGCCGCAGGCGTCGATGACTCCCTGCATGGTGGTGCCTTCCGCGCTTGTCCCGCAGGCTTCCCGTATCCTTATAAGGGGCAGCCTGAGCCCGTAATGGGCACATATTGACGCGACGCATGCGGCGGCGCAGTCATTCCGGTCCTGTTGTCTGATTCTGATCTCCTTCTCCATATCCCGCTCCTCCAGAAAGTATGTTGATTATATAAAAGGTGTGAACGGCAGTGCGGACAGCAGAAGCGCTGCGACTGTGGCAATCTTGTACCTGATGATTCTCCCGGATGCCATCGGCGGCAGTACGGACTCTGCCAGCCGGCCTGTGATCTCCCTCAAACTCTTCTCTTCTTCCATGATCCTTGTTTTTTCTGATGCAAAGTATGGAAAAATATTTCACATCCCGTTACCACTTTTGACAAAATCGGAAAAGTTTTTACGGAAGTGGCTGAAAAGTACTATATTTTGAACAGTTCCTTGATGTAGGGGAATACGGAGTCTGTGATGGATGTTATAATCTGCACGCTTTTGGCCTCGGCCAGCGTGTCTGCGGGAATCAGAGTGAACCATGTCTCGTTGACATACTCTATCAGGGACAGCAGCACTCCGATGAGAAGTACGGCCGTGGCTATGGAGAGCACCATGCCCAGGATTCTGTTCACCCATCCGAGGGTGGCGAGCTGTATGATTTTCTCAAGCAGCTTGCCCAACAGGTGCATGCACAGGCATGTAGCAATGATTATCAGGATAAATGCTATGATCTTTACTATATTCTCCGAGGCGTTGACCCACTGGCCGAGCCAGTCTGCGAGTAGTGATGAGAATCTGCCGGCAAGGATGATTCCTATGAAAAGTCCCGCTATACCGCCTATCTGGCGGATCAGTCCGTCCTTAAGTCCCTTTATTACTGCCAGTGCGAGCAGTACAAGGATGATAATGTCAATAACAGCCATAATGGGCAAAATTAGTAATATTTTCTTTTATTATAGGCATGAGGATGATAAGATTGAGATTTTTCTTGCAGATTTATGGTTTTTACCTAATTTTGCGCAAAGTTAATTTAAATGTTTTGAAGATGAGAAAAGGTATAATCTGTATTCTCGCCGCAGTGATGGGCATACTGCCGTTTCTGACAAGCTGCGAGGAGGAAAGTAAAGTTGAGCATCCCGGACTCTGGCTTTCTGCGGACAAGACCACTATAACCGCTGACGGAGAGGATATGGTCACATTCACAGTTACACTTGATGATGTGGACGTGACATCACAATGTACGTTCTGTAACCAGGAAAATTGCTATCCTGGCAATACATTCAGTACGACAACAGCCGGCGAGTATGTGTTCCACGCCACTTATCAGGGGGAGAACAGCGACTATCAGGGACAGAACAGCAATGAGGTGACGATTGTTGCCCAGTAACGCCTGTTACTAAAGAAGAGAGTTAAGCCGGGTCAAGTCAATTTGGCCCGGCTTTTTTGTCTGAATAATACGAAATCTTTATATCTTTGCCCGTTAAAATTCAGAATATGTTTAAAGAATATAAAGGATTGGACCTGACGGGCCTGTCGGCCGAGGTTCTGGACAGTTGGAAGAAGCAGGATATATTTCACAAGACTCTTCAGATGAGGGAGGGAGCGCCTGAGTATGTGTTTTTCGAGGGACCTCCTTCGGCCAACGGTATGCCGGGCATCCATCATGTGATGGCCCGCTCGATTAAGGATGTGATCTGCCGTTACAAGACCCAGTCCGGATATCATGTCAGCCGCAAGGCCGGATGGGACACCCATGGTCTGCCCGTGGAGTTGGGAGTGGAGAAGTCCCTGGGTATCACCAAGGACGACATCGGCAAGAAGATATCCGTGGCGGAGTACAACTCCATCTGCCGCCGCGAGGTCATGAAATATACAAAGGAATGGGTCAATCTGACCGAACGTGTGGGCTATTGGGTGGATACTGACAATCCTTATATTACGTACGACAACCGCTATATCGAGACGCTGTGGTATCTTCTGAAGGAGATTTACAAGAAGGGACTGCTGTACAAGGGCTATTCGATCCAGCCCTACTCGCCTGCAGCGGGTACCGGTCTGAGTACCCACGAGCTCAACCAGCCCGGATGCTACCGCGACGTGAAGGATACTACTGCCGTAGCCCAGTTCAAGGTAATCCGCGATGAGGTTTCCGAGCCGTTTTTCCAGAAGGCAGGTGACGATCCCCTTTATTTCATAGCATGGACCACCACTCCCTGGACTCTGCCTTCCAATACTGCCCTCTGCGTCGGGCCTTCGATAGATTATGTCCTGGTGCGCTCATCGAACCCCTACACCGGTCTTCCCGGAGTGTACATCGTCGCAAAGGCATTGGTCCATGACCATTTCAACGGGAAGGTTCCCTTCGAGGTGCTCGAGGGGGAATATAAAGGTACGGATCTGGTGGGAATGCGCTACGAGCAGCTTATTCCGTGGATACGTCCCGATGAGGGTGCCTTCCGTGTGATTCCCGGAGACTATGTGACTACCGACGAGGGAACTACCGGTATTGTCCACATTGCTCCTACCTTCGGTGCCGATGATGCCAAGGTGGCCCGTCAGAGCGGTGTGCCTGCACTGATGGTGCGTGATGCCGCAGGCGTGATGCAGGCCCAGGTGGACCGGCACGGCAAGATGTACCGCATCGAGGATCTCGACCCTGAGTTTGTCCGCGAGAGAGTGAATGTGGAGCAGTACAGGGAATTTGCAGGACGATTCGTAAAGAACGCCTATGACCCTGACGCCACGCCCGACACTCCGACTATAGACGTGGATATCTGCGTGATGCTCAAGGGCCAGAACAAGGCTTTCAAGATAGAGAAGCACGTACACTCCTATCCCCACTGCTGGAGGACGGACAAGCCGGTGCTGTATTATCCTTTGGATTCATGGTTTATCCGCACGACTGCGGTACAGGACCGTCTGATCGAGCTCAACCGGACTATAGAATGGAAGCCGGCCTCCACCGGCAGCGGCCGTTTCGGCAAGTGGCTGGAGAACCTGCAGGACTGGAATCTCTCCCGCAGCCGCTACTGGGGTACACCCCTGCCTGTATGGAGGACAGAGGACGGGGCCGAGGAGAAGTGCATCGGCTCTGTGGCAGAGCTTTATGAGGAGATAGAGAAGGCGGTCAGGGCCGGAGTCATGCAGTCAAACCCTCTGGCCGCAGCCGGATTTGTCCCCGGAGATTACTCACAAGAGAATTACGACCGCATCGACCTGCACAGGCCGTATGTGGATGAGATATATCTGGTGTCAGATAGTGGAAGGAAGATGGTGCGCGAGACGGACCTGATCGACGTGTGGTTCGATTCGGGCTCGATGCCCTACGCGCAGGAAGGCCTGCAGGCCCTCGGAAAGCCTGAGTTCGGACAGACTGCCGACTTCATAGCCGAGGGAGTGGACCAGACCCGGGGATGGTTCTTCACCCTGCACGCGATACATACTATGATAAGTGACAGTGTGGCTTTCAGGAGAGTCATTTCCAACGGACTGGTGCTGGACAAGGACGGAAACAAGATGAGCAAGCGCCTGGGCAATGCAGTGGATCCCTTCAAGGCTCTCGATACCTACGGACCCGATGCCCTGCGCTGGTACATGCTCACCAATTCCCAGCCCTGGGACAATCTCAAGTTCGACGAGGCAGGGGTGGATGAGGTGCGCCGCAAGTTCTTCGGTACCTTATACAATACATACTCTTTCTTTGCCCTCTATGCCAATGTGGACGGTTTCGACGGCAAGGATATGGCACTGGTGCCCGTGGCAGAGAGACCGGAGATAGACCGTTGGCTGATGTCTTTGCTCAATACATTGATAAAGAACGTAAAGGCCTGCTACGAGGACTATGATATCACCGGAGCGGGCAGACTGATTCAGGACTTCGTATGCGACAACCTCAGCAACTGGTACGTGCGCCTGAACCGTAAGCGTTTCTGGGGAGGGAAGATGGACACCGACAAGATGGCCGCTTATCAGACCCTTTACTGCGCTCTGGAGACTGTGGCCGTACTGGCGGCTCCCATAGCGCCTTTCTACATGGACCGTCTGTTCTGTGACCTCAATGCCGGTACTTCCCGTCATGGCGTGGAGTCCGTACACATGATGCCCATGCCCGAGTGCGACACCTCGTGTATCGACTCCGATCTTGAGGCCCGTATGGCTCTGGCACAGAAATCCTCCTCAATGGTGCTGGCCCTGCGCCGCAAGGTCAACATCAAGGTCCGTCAGCCTCTGTCGCGCATGATAATCCCCGTACTGGACCCCAAGGTGGAGGAACAGTTTGAGAAGGTCCGTAATCTCGTGCTCGGCGAGGTCAATGTCAAGGAAGTGGAATATATAAAGGACACCACGGGGCTCATCACCAAGAAGATAAAACCCAATTTCAAGACTCTCGGCAAGCGTTACGGCAAGCAGATGAAGGAGATAGCGGCGTCATTCGGTACGCTGTCCCAGCAGGATATCGCTGCGGTGGAACAGGCCGGTCTGGAGGGCAGTCCGTATACGCTGCGTCTGCCGTCGGGAGATGTGGTTCTGGAGCCGTCCGATTACGAGGTGTCTTCTGAGGATATGCCCGGAAGACTGGTGGCTACAGAAGGCAGGCTGACCATAGCCCTCGATATCACCGTTACTCCGGAGCTCCGCAACGAGGGAGTGGCCCGCGAGCTTGTAAACAGGATTCAGAACCTGCGTAAGGACAGCGGCTTCGAGGTGACGGACAAGATAACCGCGTATATCCAGAGACTGCCTGAGGTTGAGGACGCCCTGGCGGGCTTCAAGGATTATATCGCCTCACAGACCCTTGCCAAGGACATCGTGCTGCAGGATTCGGTGGACGGAGGGACTGATATCGAATGGCTGGAGGACAGTACTATAAGGATGAGGCTCGAAAGATAATGACGGCGAATGACCATATGCGCAGGGCCATATCCCTGGCTGAGGACAATGCCTCCTCCGGCAACGGCGGCCCTTTCGGTGCGGTGATTGTCAAGGACGGGAAAGTCGTGGCCGAGGGCTCCAATACCGTGACGGTGGACAATGATCCCACTGCCCACGCGGAGGTCAATGCCATACGCCGGGCCTGCGCCGTGCTGGGTACGTTCGACCTCTCGGGATGCGAGCTCTATACCAGCTGCGAGCCGTGTCCCATGTGTCTGGCCGCATGTTACTGGGCGCATATCTCAAGAGTGTACTATGCCGCCGGAAGGGATGACGCTGCGGCTGCCGGCTTTGACGACGACATGATATATGTGGAAGTCGCCAAGCCGCTTGATGAGAGGAAACTGCCTTTCACTCAGCTTCTCCCGGAGGAAGGGCTGCGGCCTTTCCTGCTGTGGAGGTCCAATCCGGACAAGGTCAGGTATTGATTATTCACAAAAAATGATTAATTTTACAAAGTAATATTAAAACTTTTCAGCTATGGACAACACTGACGAAAACAAGAATGAAGTACTCGAGAAGGTACGTTACAGCGATGAAGAGCTGCAGGAATTCAAAGAGATCATTCTGAAGAAGCTCGAAAAGGCAAGGGATGACTACGAACAGCTCAGGTCTGCGATCACTCACAGTACCAGCAATGATACTGAGGATACCTCTCCCACATTCAAGGTTCTGGAAGAAGGTGCCTCTGCTCTGTCGAAAGAAGAGTCGGGACAGCTGGCTCAGAGACAGCTCAAGTTCATCAACTCGCTGGAGGCAGCTCTTGTAAGGATTGAGAACAAGACATACGGTATCTGCCGTGCGACCGGAAAACTGATTCCCAAGGAGAGGCTCAAACTGGTTCCTCATGCCACATTGAGTGTCGAGGCCAAACTTAACTCCAAGAAGTAATGACGCTTTCCAAGGGTAAGAAGGCCGGTCTCATAATAGCGCTCGCGGTGGTTCTTCTGGTGATTGACCAGGTGACTAAGATCCTGGTCAAGACCAATATGCAGCTCGGTGAGTCAATACCTGTCCTCGGCAACTGGTTTCAGATACTGTTCATCGAGAACGAGGGCATGGCATTCGGAATGTCTTTCGGAGGAGATATCGGGAAATATATACTGACATCCTTCCGCCTGATACTCTCCGTCCTTCTCTTCGTATATGTAAGGCATCTGCTGAAGAAGGACGCTCCTGTCGGGGTCCTGCTCGGTCTGACGGCCATCATGACCGGTGCGGTGGGCAACCTGATAGACTGTATGTTCTACGGTCTGATATTTGAGCCGTCCAGTTATACCCATGTCGCCTCGGCCGTGCCGTTCGGGGACGGGTACGGCAAGTTCTTCCTGGGCAAGGTCGTGGACATGCTGTATTTCCCCATTATAAACACTCACTGGCCGGACTGGGTGCCGTTCAAAGGCGGGGAGTCGCTGATATTTTTCCGTCCGATATTCAACATCGCCGATTCATGTGTCACCGTAGGTGCCCTGTATCTGCTGATCTTCAAGTGGAAGTATTTCCAGACGCATGAGCTCTCCAAGTAGACCGCTCCCGGTTGCTGTCGCATGGAGTACAGTGTCAATCATGCCAATCATGAACTGTAATTTGGCAGGTTGGAAAATTTTACTTATCTTTGCGCTCCTTTTGAAAGAATAGATATAGCATATTGGATTGGAGAGGTGGTAGAGTGGTCGATTACGGCAGTCTTGAAAACTGTTGACGTGAAAGCGTCCGGGGGTTCGAATCCCTCCCTCTCCGCAACAAACGCTGAAAATCAGCAGATTGCAAAACAAACACCCAGTTTTGCACCCAAGAATGTAAAGTCGGGTGTTTTTGTTTTATTTAAGATAATACAACCACT
>DVHR01000043.1 GCA_018711925.1 Candidatus Coprenecus pullicola | reverse complement strand
CAATTCTATCTGGATTCTCCTCCGAAGCCATTTTGAGAGCCTCGTTCATCATCGGACAATATCCACAATTTGTACTGGTAAACCTTACGGCCAAAGACCTACGTAAAAAATCCTTTGAAAAGTCCTCACCCATATATGGCAACTGGAAGAAAGTACGCTCTATAGATTCTGTCTCTCCATTCACATTGATAACTGCACTACGGGCGGCATCTCCTGAATTCTCGCTAAAAGAGATGGGCACATTATACGTCATATATTTTGATATAGAGCCGTCCTCAAGCTGAAGACTGTCAACTGTTATTTCTCCAAAAGTAATCCAGTCTGCATCTGTACTCAGATTAATCTCTCCAACATTGGCATCAAAACTGAACTCGTAGTCAGTCTTCTCAGCTCCACTGAAAGACAGACTGTCTGGGAAAGCAAATCCCGGAGTCACATCCTGAATTACATAACACTGAATAGTCTTTCCGCCACATGCTATTGTAAAACCACCTGTTCTCTCCTTCATATCCGGGTTAGTATCATTTGCATAGACTGTAATCTCTACAACTCCGGCATCACCACTCATAGGAGACATATAAAACCATACGTTGCTGTTGTTTATCTGCCATGCATCATCAAACTCCATTGTAAACGTAGCAGTTGAATCAGCAGAATTGGGCAAGAAAACCGAAATACCATCGACAGGCGGCAAAACAGGCCCATTATCCTCCGTTTCCCCACATGATGTGAAAAACACAGCTGTACCCAACGCAGCACAGCAAAGGAACATTTTTGTTAAACTTTTCATGATAAAAACATTAAGTATTGATTAATTATTGCTTGCTGTAATTTTCCAGTCCTTTCTTCAGGAACTGTACAAATGCATCTACATCCAGATCGTAATTTCTGGGCTCGGCCAGCAGCTCTCCGTTACGGCCCTCAAGCACGTAGCAGGGCTGCGCATTAACACCATATTGGGTAGTCGCTATATGCGAGTTTATCTTCCCGATATCCTTCAAAGTCCTGTTGCCCACTGTAATCCAATCGCTCTCGTCAGCCTTCTTCTTATCATCGCAGTACATGGCCAGGATTACATAATCATTGCGGAGCATCTCAAGCACCTGAGGATCTGACCATACGCGCGCCTCCATCTCACGGCAGTTGACGCAACCGTGACCGGTAAAGTCTATGAACAGCGGCTTACCGACTTTCTCTGCATATGCTCTCGCCTCGTTGAGCTCGAAGAAACCCTGCAGACCGTGAGGCAGGTGCAGGAAATCACTGTACTTCGGAGTGCCCATATCCGATACTGCCGCCTGATTGGAAGTTCCGGCACCGGAAGCCTGTATCACGACCGGAGCCTGCTCCTGACCCAGAACGAAATCCTGAGTAGTTAGAGGAGGAAGGTAGCCGGACAGGGCCTTCAAAGGCGCTCCCCACATACCGGGGATAAGATAAACCACGAACGAGAATACTATGATAACCAGAGTCAGACGTCCCACACCTATGTGTTTCACCTCATCATCGTGTGCGAACTTGATCTTGCCGAGCAGATAGAAACCGAGAAGAGTGAAGACCACAATCCAGATGGCCAGGTAGACCTCTCTGTCAAGAAGTCCCCAGTGATAGGTCTGGTCGGCCGTAGAGAGAAACTTGAAACCAAGAGCAACCTCTATGAAAGCGATAACGACCTTTACCGTATTGAGCCATCCTCCGCTCTTCGGCAACTTCTTCAGCAACGAGGGGAAGAGGGCGAATATCGTAAACGGAAGCGCAAAGGCTATCGAGAACGCCAGCATCGTGATGATTGGCGCCCAGAACTCACCCTGTGTAGACTTGATCAGCACGGCCCCGACAATAGGTCCGGTGCAGGAGAACGACACAAGCACGAGTGTCAATGCCAGGAAAAATATGCCTCCGAAACCCTTGGTGTCTGCTTTCGAGTCGGACTTGTTGACCAGCTTCGACGGCATGGTAATCTCGAACGCGCCGAAGAACGAGGCTGCAAAGACCATAAACACCAGGAAGAAGATGATATTTGGCAACCAGTGCGTAGCCAGCCAGTTGAATATGTCAGCTGTCACGGCGTCTCCTCCGACAATCCTGGTCACCAGGATAATCACTGCAATCGGCAACGTATACAAGGCCACGATGAATATACCGTACATGGCGGCTCTCATACGGCCCTTGGCTGCGCCGCCCTCTCCTTTAAGGAAGTAGGACACAGTCATCGGCACCATAGGGAACACGCAAGGTGTCAGAAGAGCGGCAAAGCCCCAGAGGATAGCCTCGAGGATAAGTCCCCAGATGCTCTTGCCCTCAGTACCGGCCGCAGCGGGAGCTGATACGGTATCCTCCGCATAAGGGTCCACCTCTGCGACAGTCATATCGGGAAGACTTACAGTCCACGCCAGTTCCTGCGGGGTAGTACAGTTGTTCTCGTCACATGTCATCCACTCGACGTAAAGGTCAACTTCCGCATTTTTCTTTTTCAGCCTGATATCCTGCGAGAATGTCACAGTCTCCTCGAAGTAGCCGATCTCCATCATGTAGATGTCATCGTAATACTTATAGGGCTGCTTGGAGATAGTCACTCCTCCGACTTTCTCCGCACGACGGCCGTCAACGACATTGAACTCCGCCACCGTTGCGGTGGGACCGAACTCGGTCCTTAGAGTGTCATAGATATGCCAGCTAGAGTCTATCGCCGCTGTCATGGAAACACGGTAGAGATTCTTCTCCAACTGCTCTACCTCAGCCTTCCACTGCGCATGAGTCTCCTGCGCGGCCACTGACACCATTGACGCTCCTATCAGAAGAAGCAGCAATACTAACCTTTTTTTCATTTCCTTAATAATAAACAATTTAATACCTAAACCTCTGTTTATAACTCACACTAAACTACAAAAGTATAAAAGCATTTTAAAAAAACAAAAAAAGCCGACTGAAAATCAATGATTCAGCCGACTATTTTAATACTTCACCTAAAGCATGCCGCCGTCGCAGATGATGACCTGGCCAGTCACGTATGAGGAAAGGTCGGAGGCAAGGAAGAGGGCCACATTGGCGATATCCTCGGGGGTACCGCCACGGCGGAGAGGAATCTTCTTGTTCCACTCGTCGCGTACCTCCTGCGGCAAGGCATTGGTCATATCGGTGATAATGAAACCAGGCGCGATAGCGTTGGCCCTGATGCCGCGTGAGCCCATCTCCTTGGCTATGGACTTTGCCAGACCGATCAGGCCGGCCTTGGATGCGGAATAGTTGCACTGCCCGGCATTGCCGTTTACTCCGACCACGGACGAGATGTTGATGATGCTTCCGCCTCTCTGACGGGCCATTATCGGAGTCAGCGCATGAGTGAAATTGAACGCGCTCTTCAGGTTGACGGTGATGACGCTGTCCCACTGCTGCTCCGACATTCTCATCATCAAGCCGTCACGGGTTATGCCGGCATTGTTGACCAGCACATCGATATGTCCGAAATCCTTGAGAATCTGGTCCACCGTCGCATGCGCCTCAGCGAAGTCAGCCGCGTTGGACGCATATCCCCGGCATTCCACTCCTAATGCCTTTATCTCAGCAACAGTGTTTTTGAAATTGTCATCTTCCTTCAAATCTGTAAAAGCGATATCCGCTCCAGCTGAGGCCAGTTTCATGGCAATAGCCTTTCCTATGCCTCTGGCAGCCCCCGTAATCAGGGCAACCTTTCCTTTTAATAAATCTTCCAACATAATTTTCCGTCAATTAATTGATTTTGTCATTAGGTACTACTGCGAACGAGAGGCTGGCCTCTACGCACAGATTGCCGTTTACATACGCCTTGGCATCTATCCAGAAGAGCATCGCCCTGTGATTGGTGATATTGGCATGCACCTCAATGGTATCTCCTGGCACGACCTGGTGTTTGAAGCGGGTCTTGTCTATGCCGGTGAAAAGAGTAGTGTGTCCTACGAGATAGTCTTTAATGAGCAGCGAGCTGCACTGTCCCATAATCTCACACAGTATGACCCCGGGCACTATGGGCTGTCCGGGAAAATGTCCCTGGAGGAAGAACTCATCGCCCCTGACATGATACTTTCCGATGACAGAGCCGTCCTCCTGAAGTTCCATCTCATCCACGAGCAGCATCGGCTCGCGATGGCGTAAAAACGTCTTAATCTCTTCTCTATCCATATTGAGTTTGGTTTTAGTTGTTTGTCTTTGTTACAAGCGTCTGAAGGCCAGGACAGCATTGTGGCCGCCGAAGCCGAGCGACGAGGACAGCGCCATGGTCAGATCCGCCTTGCGGGCAGTGTTGGGATTGACATCCAGGTCGCATTCGGGATCGGGCTCTTTATAATTGATGGTGGGGGGCACGATACCGTCATGCAGAGCCATGACTGCCGCTACAGCCTCGATACCGCCAGCCGCTCCGAGAGCATGTCCGGTCATGGACTTGGTGGAGCACAGGATGGCACGGCGGGCCTCGGTCTCACCGAGAGCCAGCTTTATGGCCGCAGTCTCCGACTTGTCATTAAGCGGAGTCCCGGTTCCGTGGGTGTTGATGTGCAACAGATCCGAAGTGCTGTAATGAGCCTCGGTCAGAGCCTGCCTGAAAGCCTTGGCCGGAGTAGAGCCGTCCGGACACGGGGCTGTATAATGGTAAGCGTCACAGGTGTTGCCGTATCCGCATATCTCGGCGTATATCTTAGCTCCACGGGCCACGGCATGCTCATACTCTTCGAGAATAACGACTCCGGCGCCCTCAGCGATCACAAAACCTTGACGGCGGGCATCGAATGGCAGCGATGCCGCCATGGGATCCTCTGCGGGAGAAAGGGCCTTGCTGTTGGAAAATCCTCCGATAGCCAGAGGTGTGACCGCGGCCTCGGTACCGCCTGCGATGATGGCGTCCGCATAGCCGAACTTAATAGCCCTGTATGCCTCGCCTATCGAGTGGGTACCTGTCGCGCAAGCCGTCACTATAGGCAGGCAGACACCTTTGGCATGGTGCGCTATAGCCACGTTGCCGGCAGCTATATTGGCTATCATCGTGGGAATAAACAAAGGGGATATCCACTGGGGACCGTCCTTAATCATCTTGGCCGTCTCGTTGACAAAGGAGTGCATGCCTCCGATACCGGAGCCGATATAGACTCCGAAACGGTCGGAATGCACCGTTCCCGGAGTCTCGTCCTGCTCATCGTCTGTGGATTTCAGCCCACTCATGGCAACAGCCTGGTTGGCGGCCGCGAGCGCGAAAAGACTGAAGCGGTCAAACTTCCTGGCGGCCTTTGGTTCAATGCCGTAATCAGCCGGCTTGAAGTCCTTGACCTCACCGGCGATCTTCACTGAGAGACCGTCCGTAGGGAACTGGGTAATATAGTCAATACCGCATACTCCAGCCACGATGTTCTTCCAGAAAGTCTCTACATTATTTCCGACAGGAGTCACAACTCCCATTCCTGTCACTACTACTCTTTTTTCCATATTCTATTATTGTTTATTTTGACCAGCGGAGAACACACGCACCTGTGGTGAATCCTGCTCCGAAAGCGCTGAGCAGCAGCAGTTCTCCTGTTTTCAATTTATTACCTCTGCTGAGGTCGTCCAGCAAAGCCGGAATCGAAGCGGAAGATGTGTTCCCGTATTTGTCCAGATTAAATGGGAACTTGCTCTTGTCCTGGTTCACGAAATGCCGGATAGACTCGATGATGCGGACATTGGCCTGATGCAGCACATACAGGTCGATGTCATCAGCAGTGATTCCGGCCATAGTCAACACCTTGTCTATGTCCTTGATAGAAGACGACACCGCCAGTTTGAAAACATCCTGACCGTTCATCGATACTCCGTCCGTATCAGTCTCATCCTTGGTTACAAAAGGCGTCGGCTGGAGTCTGCGTTTCTGATACAGGGCCTCCACCTTGCAGTGAGTGGACAAGCGGATGGACTTGAGATCGTCTCCTTTCGTCACGACCACGGCCCCCGCCGCATCTCCGAAAAGGATACATGAAGAGCGGTCTTTCCAGTTCATCATCCGCGACGGTTCCTCTGCGCAGACTATAAGAATGTTCTTCATATCCTTAGTTGCCAGATACGCTTCCGCCACATCCAGCGCGTAGATAAAACCCGTGCATGCACAGTTGATGTCCATCGTAGGACATGTGGCGCCTATCATACCCTGAATGACGCACCCCAAACCGGGAGTCACATACTCGTTCACCACATTGGAGCAGATAATGAAGTCTATCTGCTCCGAAGTGACTCCGGCATCCTCCATCGCCTTTACAGCGGCCGTGGAAGCCAGGTCCTCCAGACGCTCGGACGATATCACACGCCTCTCATGTATACCCGTTCGGGTTACTATCCACTCGTCACTCGTATCCAGGAAGTTCTCCAGCATGGCATTAGTCACTGTCAGAGAGGGACGGGCGCTTCCTGTTCCAATGATTCTCATACTAGTTAATCTTTGAGTTGACAATTTCCAGCACTTTCTTCTCCTGCACCTCTGCCTCGGCTGCTATCTCCGCTGCCTCAGTCACAAGTGCCCCGGCTTTTTCACGGTCCTTCAGACCGGCAGCGTTGATCTTGACATTGAGGAAAGCCCCCAGTACGGCCGAACGGGCAGCAAGAGCACCAACACCGGCATCGGACACCGAGTTAGGATTGCCCTCCGAAGCCATCGCCTCCACCAGTTCAAACACCTTGAACGAGGCTTTCATAGTCCTCAAAGGTACCTCAGTGGCATAGAGAGTAGCCTCCTGCATGGCCGCAGCACGGGCTTCCTTCTCCGCATCAGTCTTCTTGGGAAGCGACATTGCGTCCATGATACGATTGAACGCAGCGGTATCCTCATCCACCAGATGCAGCAGCTCGTACATCAGCTCCTGTCCCTTCTCAGCCCACTGGGAGAACTTGGGGCACTGGTCATCCCAGCCCCTCTTGTGCGAAGACAGGTTGGCCACCATCGCACCGAGAGCGGCACCGAGAGAGCCCATGTAAGCCGAGATGGATCCGCCGCCTGGAGCCGGAGACTCACGGGAAGTCTCCTCGGCAAAGCCACGTACAGTCAGGTCTACCAATTTGGGAGTCTTGTCACTGTCCTCGAGGATATACTCGATCACCTTCTCGCGGGGGTTGAATGGCTTCAGGTCATCCAGACCCATGGACTTGACGGCGATCTTCACGATGTCCTCCTCGGGAATACCGCAGGAGCGGTTCTGCTTGGCCAGATAATGCTTGCCGGCATCAATGAGCACCTTCTTGGGAATAAGGCCGACTATCTCCGAGCCGGTCACCCTGATACCGCGGGCATGGGCTTTCTCGCATACCTCGTCGAAAGCCACGTGCACCGGAGTCACATTGATATTTGTCACGTTCATGGACACCTGGGCGATACCGTACTCCTCAATATACCATCCGATGGCCTTGCAACCTTTAAGAGTACCGGGAATCCATACCACGTTGCCGTCGGCATCATTCACCACCTTTCCCGTAATCGGGTCTCCCTCCCTCTTCTTACGGCCCTTCTCGCGCACATCAAAGGCGATGGAGTTGGCCCTGCGGGTAGAAGTTGTATTGAGGTTGTAGTTGATTGCCACGAGAAAATCCCTCGCACCTACTGCTGTCGCACCGGTTCGTGCAGTGTAGTCATCTATCACGGCGGGGCCGAAATCCGGACGGACTCCTTCAGCAAATCTCTTGGCCAGCCCCTCATACTCACCGCTGCGGCATACGGCCAGGTTCCTGCGCTCAGGCGTATAAGCCGCGCTCTCATAGCAGAATACCGGTATTCCAAGTTCCTCGCCTATTCTTTTGGCCAATGTACGGGCATACTCCACGCACTCTTCCATCGTAACGCCGGCGATAGGCACGAGGGGGCACACGTCGGTGGCTCCCATGCGAGGATGCTCCCCGTGATGATGCCTCATGTCGATAACCTCGGAAGCCTTCCTGACCGCGCGGAAAGCGGCCTCCATCACCTTCTCAGGCTCACCCACAAAAGTCACCACAGTACGGTTCGTAGCAGCACCCGGGTCCACGTCAAGAAGCCTTACGCCTTCGACACCCTCGACTTCATCTGTGATCTGCTTGATAACCTGCATGTCGCGTCCCTCGCTGAAATTGGGGACACATTCGATCAATTTTCTTGTCATGATTTATCTATTTATATTTTTTCTTCCTATTAATATATTTTACCATTGAGCACTATGTCATCTATAAGCTGCGAAGTAAACGAGTACGGGACGAACTCGTAGGACGGTATCTCCTTGGTAATAAAGAAAGACGCCTTCTTGCCCACAGTGATTGAACCGTAATCGGCACCCACTCCCATGGCAAACGAGCCGTTGACCGTAGCCGCGTTCAGCACCGTCTCCGGTGTCAGACGCATCTTTATCATCGCCAGAGCCATCATGAACTTCATGTCCCCGGAAGGACATGAGCCCGGGTTGTAGTTGGAGGCGATAGCCAGCGGAAGGTCATATTCCTGCATCTGCTTGGCCTTGGGATAATCCATATCCAGGAAAAATGTGGCGCCCGGAAGAAGGGTGGCTATGGTGCCGCTGCCCTGCAGGGCCTTGAACTCCTCGGGACCGGTGAACTCCAGATGGTCCACTGAAGCCGCACCGTACTTGACTCCGACCTGCACACCGCCGGAGAAACTCATCTGATTGGCGTGTACCTTCGGCTGCATGCCATACTTCGCTGCTGCCTCGAATATCCTGGCAGCGTCATTGACGGTAAAAAAGCCCTCCTCCACGAATATATCCACGTAATCGGCCAACCCCTCGGACGCCACAGCCGGCATGATGTCACGGATTATCTCATCCACGTAGCCGATGCGGTCGCCCTTGTACCTGGCAGGCACAGCATGGGCCCCCAAAAAAGTAGTGCGGACTCTAAGCGGAGTCTCCTCCTCCACTCTGCGGGCCACACGAAGCATCTTCACCTCATCCTCCACAGTAAGGCCGTAACCGCTCTTGATCTCCACGGCCCCGGTACCTAGAGAGACAATCTCCCATGCCCGCACCAGAGTCTGGCGGAGCAGGTCATCCTCCGAAGTATTATGCAACAGCTCCACCGAGTTCAGGATACCGCCTCCACGGCGGGCAATTTCCTGATACGACAGACCGCGGAGCTTGTCCATGAACTCCATCTCACGGCTTCCGGCATATACCAGATGAGTATGGGAGTCACAGTAGGACGGAAATACCATACGGCCTGAAGCATCCAGCACATCATCGGCATTGTCCTCCATGACCTCTAGACTCTCCGGTGCCGTACCGTCCATCGTCCCGAATGCCTTGATCCGGTCTCCCTCAGTCAGCAGCCAGGCGTTGTCCAGACAAGGCAGGGTCTCCATTTCCTTACCTTTCAGAGGAGACAGAGGTGCATCCTGCCTGACACCTATCAATTTTTTGATATTTTTTATAAAAAGCGACATTTTTAAAATTCGGCTTCCTTTATAAATTCGATTGAATCCTTGATTCTGGTATACATCACCGTATCCTCCTCTATGAAAGGAACGACCTTGCGGTAATCCTCAAAGAACTTCTCAATCACGGGCGATGACTTGCCGGCTCCGGCGCGGTGACGGAACTCCAGAGCCTGAGCCGCGTTGAGCATCTCGATGCCGAGAATCTTCTCCACGTTCTCAACGACACGCACACACTTGGTAGCGGCGTTGGCACCCATGCTG
This sequence comes from Candidatus Coprenecus pullicola, assembly GCA_018711925.1. GTDB lineage: Bacteria > Bacteroidota > Bacteroidia > Bacteroidales > UBA932 > Coprenecus > Coprenecus pullicola. Next base: position 111,015 of record DVHR01000043.1, on the reverse strand, counting down.
ACGTGGTCCTCCTGTCCCTGAGACGAATCGATCGTATCTATCACACAAGGAGTACAGAGCTGTTTGTTCTGGCTGACGACAGAAGCAGCGGCATACTGAGGTATCATAAAGCCGGAGTTGAGACCGGACTTGGCCACCAGGAATGACGGCAAGCCTCTCTTGCCTGAGATGAGCTGATAGGTACGGCGTTCCGAGATAGAACCGAGCTCGGCCAGAGCTATCGCCAGGAAGTCAAGGGTAATCGACAACGGCTGTCCGTGGAAGTTGCCGGCGGAGATGACCTGATCCTCGTCGGGGAGGACGGTCGGGTTGTCGGTCGCGCTGTTGACCTCTGTCATGAACACGCTCTCCACGTACGAGATGGCATCCTTCGACGCACCGTGTACCTGAGGCACGCAGCGGAAAGAATATGGGTCCTGAACCTCCTTGCCGGAACCGTCGATAAGCTGACTGCCCTGAAGATAATTGAGGATTACACGTGCCGTCTCCATCTGCCCTTTGTGGGGACGTACTGCGTGTACGCCGGGAGTGAACGGCTCCTTACGGCCGTTGAAAGCCTCGAGTGACACTGTGGCAATCTTGTCCGCGGCTGCTGATATATGCTCCGCCCTGATGATGCACCATACGGCATGGGCCAACATGAACTGAGTACCGTTCAGAAGAGCCAGGCCTTCCTTGGAGGCCAGAGTCAAAGGCTTCCATCCGAACATAGTCTCCAGCTCGCAGCCGGGATATCTCTTGCCCTTGTAGTCAAACTCGCCCAGTCCCAGAAGCGGCAGGCACATGTTTGCCAGCGGTGCCAGGTCTCCGGATGCTCCAAGAGAGCCCTGCTGGTATACGACAGGAGTAACTCCCTCGTTGAAGAAATCCACCAGCCTCTCGACCGTCTCGACTCTTACTCCAGAATAGCCGTAAGAAAGTGACTTGACTTTAAGCGCAATCATAAGACGTACTATTTCCGGCCTTACCTCCTCGCCCACTCCGCAGGCATGAGACATCACCAGGTTCTTCTGGAGCTGCGACAACTGGTCCTTGTCCACGGAAACATTGCAGAGCGAGCCAAAACCGGTGGTCACGCCATAGATAGGCGCCTTCTGGTTCTTCATGCGCTCATCAAGATAGTTACGGCACTTTGCTATTCTATCTTTTGCTTCTTTCCCAAGGTGCAGCATACACCGGGGATCCAGCAGAGTCCTGACCTCATCCAATGAGTGGATCCTCTTATCTATATCAAACTGTATCATGCTTTTGTAATTTAAATTGCTTTTAAACTACAAAGGTAGCAAAATATCTGGAAAATCCACCCTTTCCACAGAGTCTGTCACCATGAATCAGCATCAAAACGGAGAAAGAGAAAGGGGCGGAATATCCGATGACATCAATGCCGCCATTTGACCTCCGGTCCTTCTCAAGCCTGCGGGGGAAAGTGAACCATTTTCGCAGAAAAACCCGGCACTTTCCCCGCACTCCATTCACCCCCCTTAAGAACCTGACAGCATAGACTCTATGAAAATTCCAGCAACGAGAAAAGACTAGCCGCCCTCGGCTCTAGAGGGAGGGGCCCGCCGCGAAGCGGTGGGAGGGCCTGGTCTTTTCGACTGCTGTATCTTCATAGGCATTCTGCGGGTGGAAACAATAAGTGCGGCCAGATATGCCTGTAAAGCCGATGGCACGTCCGGCCATGGGGAAAGTGTCGTCTCCCCAAAAGCTGACTTAATAAGAACTGTTACAATGTCCAACACACCACTCAAATGTATTGTACTGATTATTAGGCGTATATATTTTGGCGATTTGCTGGACTGCCCGCTTTTAGCCATAAAAACGCCATTTCACCCCAAGTCCAGCAGATGTCCTTTTTCAGTGTGCCTGTATACTAAGCACTTCCCCAAGCATGCCCTGCTGGACCTCCTCAGAAGACTCCACCCCCGAGGAAAATGAACCGCCCCAGGGGAAAGTGAACCGTTTTCGCCGAAATTCCCGGCACTTTCCCCGAGGGTGGAAACGGAGAGTGCGGCCAGAGGGGCCTGTGGAGCCGGTGCCCAAGCAGGCCGCGGGGGAAAGTGAACCGAAATCGGGGAAAAACCCGGCACTTTCCCCGAGGGTGGAAATGCCAAGTGCGGCGAGAGAGGCCTGTGGAGCCGGTACCCCGGCCGGCCGCGAGGAAAGTGAACCGTTTTCGCGGAAAAACCCGGCACTTTCCCCGGGGATGGAAACGACAAGTGGCGCGAGAAAGGCCTGTAGAGCCGGTGCCCCTGCGAGCCGCGGGGGAAAGTGAACCGTTTTCGCCGAAATTCCCGGCACTTTCCCCGGGGGATATACGCAGTTGGCCTTCCTTTATAGGTCATTCAATCCAAATTAGTGGCTTGCGGGCAGTTATCTCAGCCATAACCTGATCCATGTAACCGGTGAAATACTTTTCCGCATATTTGAAACGCGGGAAATCCGGCGACGGCACTGTGTATTTTCTACCGGACGGACGTATTGGTCTGTCCGTCACGCTGAACCTTGTGGCCGGCCGCATGTCCGGCATCCAATTGAAGTTTCTAAGCGTCATCATCTCAGGGGTCAAGTCCCTCACGGGATATACGTCACTGGTGATATTCTCCGTGTAGAGTATCCGCTGCACCTGCCCGTCCTTCATCCTTCCGGTCATGATACGGCACTCCTTCTGGTTCATAGTCGTCACCACAGAGTCTTCAGCCACATAGAACATGGCCGTCACACCACCCAAAGCATCAAAACGGGCTATCTGTCCGTCCTTGAAATAACCTATCATCTCAGGTGACTTTATCTGGTGGTAATACTGCCCCGGCTCCTCTTCCGAAATCACAAAACAGTTCGCGAAAAGCAACCCCTTGTCCAATGTTCCGTTGCGCATGAGGAACTGCATGCTGTCCGCCGTTATCTGGCTTTCTATCTCATACCACAGCACAGGAGCATCAAAAAGTCTGGCTATTGAGTCTATAGAGTTGAAGAGCAATGAATCACAAAGTACCTGCACATCGCTCTTGTATATCCTGACATTGTGGTAAGCTTCTACAAAGTCCACCTGTGTGGTATCGGGCGGCACTACAGCCAGTGAATCTGCTACTGAGAGGGAGTCCGAAACCGCAAGGGAGTCCGGAACTGCAAGGGAATCCGGAACTGAGAGGGAATCCGGAACTGCAAGGGAGTCCGAAACCGCAAGGGAATCCGCCACTGAGAGGGAATCCGAAACTGCAAGGGAGTCCGAAACCGCAAGGGAGTCCGAAACTGCAAGAGAATCCGCCGCTGTGAGGGAGTCCGAAACTGCAAGGGAATCCGCCGCTGTAAGGAAGTCCGAAACTGAGAGGGAGTCCGGAACTGCAAGGGAATCCGCCACTGTAAGGGAGTCCGAAACTGCAAGGGAATCCGCCACCGTGAGGGAGTCCGAAACCGCAAGGGAATCAGGCGCGCCGGTGGGGACTGGACTTCCAAGCGTATCCGACGACTCAGAAGAAGTCGCAGTACCTTCAGACACCTTATCCTCCGTCAGTGAGGAGGTACTGCTTCCGCCTGAGGCTGGCGAGGAGGTCATGGCACCGGAAGAAGATGACGCACCTGGAACCGATGATGCTCCTGACACAGGCGAACCGGTTGAAGGACCTCCGGATGTCTTACCAGCTCCGGACGCAGTACTGTCCCCGGATGTTTTCGGAGCCAGCGGATCCACCAGCGCAGCCTCATGCCTCTCCTTGGCGGATGCCACCACAGCACTGTCCACATCACACATCCGCATAGTGTAATAAATCAGCGTGTCCGAGGCCATGAATATAGAATCCCTGACTCCGTCCTCCTCATTTATCATAACCACCGCCGGGTCCCGGTACAACTCTGCTCTACGCGGCTCGTTCCAATAACGCAATTCACCTGCCAATGTTATGGCATTGTCCACAGTGTCCAGCAACTGCACCTCGCCAAGCAGATGCGCATAACCGGCATACCTGTCATAATTCAGCGAGTCACACCAAAGCTCATAATCCTCTGTAAGACCGTAGACATCCCTAGTAAAGAAAAATTTCTCAGTAGTCCTGTCATACCATCCGGAGCCGGATGATATGTGATTAAGGTCATACCACCCTGCGGTATGACCGAAAAACTCAGCCAGATCCCTGTTAGCATAATAATAAAGTGTATCGCATACGAAAAACAGCGAATCAGAGAACATCTCTACCTGACCGATAAAATCAAACTGCTCTATCTTCGACTGATACCGTCCGGTAAGACTCTCTATCACATTACCGTCCTCGTCTTTCATCGCCCCACCACGGTAGAAAAAGGCCACACTGTCTTTGGTATTATAATCCAGATAATTGGTTCTCAACGTATTACTATCCCTATCCACCAGCTCTACCAGATGCCCGCGGAACTTGGCGGTGTTCTCCGCTATCACATAACGGAGACTGTCACCGGTAAGGACTGTGTTCTCCTGCTCTATCCGGACAGAACCTATAGCATCTATGTACTCGTCATCCACATTCCAGTACGCGCTGTCGCACTTCAGATACGTATTATTGTGAAAAAACACGGCATTACCCACAACCTTACGGTAGGCCTTTCCGTTCATCTCCACCAAACGGGCCTTGTCCGCCGAAAGCAGACGCACCAGACTGTCCCTGCTTTCCTGGCCGTATGTCACTGTCAGGCACAGAGTCAGAAAAAACGCCAAATTCAGAATCCGTCTCATTTCACCCATCCGTCACGTTGAAACTTACATTCTTTGAAAAGAGGGTCTATCACAATGTACATGGTCTTCAGCTTCTCATTGATAAAAGCCTCCACAGCATCTGCGGCTTTCTGATTGGTGGCCATATCGAGGAGAATGTCAAAATCCTGCTCAAATGTAGGCGTATGAGCCTCCCTGATCTCATCCAGACGGATAATCTTATATGCCGTATTGCCTGCCGCGACACCGGCACGGCTCTCATTGTCCGTAGACTCAATCGGACGGGATATCTCACCGGGTCTCATATCCTTCAGCACGTTGTATTCCTCAGACTTCAACTTGTCAATATCTATGAACGGAGCTCCTGTCTCCGAATCCGGAACAAGTCCGCCGTTAGTCCGCGTAAGCGGGTCCTGCGAGAACTTCTTGGCGGCCTGCTCAAACGTTATACTGTCCGTCAGGATTGCATTGCGTATGGAATCCAGACGGATAAAGGCCGAATCCCTGTCCTCCGCGGTATATCTCGGTCTTAGGAGGATATGTCTTGCATTGAACATATCTCCCTCCCTGGCTATCAGCTGGATGAGATGGTAGCCGTTAGGGGTCTTGACTATCGGAGAGACCTGCCCCGGTTTCAAGGACATGGCCGCATCACTGAACTCAGGCCAAAACAACGACTTGGAGGACATGCCCAACTCACCTCCGCGCATGGCACTGCCAGGATCTTCCGAATAAAGTGTTGCCAGCAGAGAAAATTTTTCACCGTCCAGAACTCTCTGGCGAAACTCCAGCAATCTCTCGCGCGCCGCAAGCTCGGCCCGCTCCACATTTGGATATATCGTAATCTCACTGATCCTGTACTGAGTCGGTATAACCGGCAGACTGTCCTTCGGCACGCGCTTGTAAAAGCGTTCCACCTCCTTCGGCGTGACATCGCTTATCTTACCGGCGATTGTCCTCCTCATCTCACCTGCCAGATTCTGCTCCAGAATCCTGTCCCGAAATTCTTCCCTAATCTCATGCATAGGCTTCTGAAAATACGCCTCAACCTCTTTTTCACCTCCAAAACGCGACAGTATCCCGTCCATCTGCTGATTGAGCATGGCCTCTACCATGTCCGGATTGACAGCCAGACTGTCCAGTACTGCCTGAGTATAGAAAAGCTTAGTCACCATTATACTCTCCAGAGCCTCACACCTGAGATTACGGTCAGTGACATAACCCATGGACTGCATGTACATAGCCTCAGACTCCACCTGAGAAAGCAGAATCACACTGTTGCCGACCAATGCGACAGTCTTGTCTATAAGACCATCATATTTCTGTGCAGACACAGTTCTTCCCGACATCATTAAAATCACAGCCGGCAGCAGGACTGCTGTCAATATCTCCTTTGTCTTCATAACTATCTCGAATAAATAACAAACTTTTCGGAAACTATAGCGTCATTTAGCAGATTTCGTTCCAAACTGGCTATGAGTTCCTGCTTTCTTCTATTGAGTATATGGTTTCTTATCCTCTCCCGGCAGTATTCATAAGGCGCCAGACTGCCGGCGGGAACATAGTCGTCAACTGATATCAGGTAAGTATAGCCAAGAAAATTCTTCTCAATGAAAGACCTGTTGTCCAACACTCTGGCAAGTTCCTGCACATCCAGCCCCGTCCCTTCTACCACAGCGTCCAGCCCCACCCAGTCCTCAAAGAAGTAATATTTCTCCGCCGATGTATAGCACAACTGCCCGAGCCTGTCACGATCCTCTTCAACTCTCGAACGGTATATGGACTTGATCGGATTGAGGTTGGGAGAGTCATCGCTCACTTTGATATACCAGCCCTTCATAAGAGGCACATGCGTTACGAAACTGGCGGGATTTGCCTCGTAGAAGTCCATATACTCCTGATCTGTGACTGCTGTATCCAGACGCTGCTCCACATACTGTTGCTCATACCTGTATACCAGCAGCTGCTGGCGATACTCCTCCAACTGAGCCTCTACGTCCCTGTCCGCCTTGGAAAGCTGGCTCTGGGCCATGTCCAGCAACAATCTGCTTTTGGCCCATGATACAATATAACGCTCCACTATCCTTGCACTGTCCTCAGGAGAAAAGCCAGTGATATTCAAGGCTTCCACATCGCTTCTATAAAGAACGTCCCTGCCGGCTCTCGCTACGACATCCCCTTTGAAAAGGCTGTCATAGAGCCGGCAGGACGATATTGCCGCGACGAGCATCACTATCAGGAGCGCTTTTCTCATCGTCCCTGTAGAATCTTATCTGCTGTAATTGGGCGCCTCACGGGTAATGGTCACGTCATGAGGATGGCTCTCGGCCATACCGGCAGCCGTGATGCGTACGAAACGGGCCTTCTTAAGTTCCTCAAGATTGTGCGCTCCGCAATAGCCCATACCTGCACGGAGACCTCCTATCAGCTGGTACACCACCTCGGACAAAGTACCCTTGTAAGGCACCTGGGCCACGATACCTTCAGGTACGAGCTTCTTGATGTCCTCTTCCATATCCTGGAAATAGCGGTCCTTGGAGCCGAGCTGCATGGCCTCTAATGACCCCATACCGCGATAGGACTTGAACTTACGGCCATTAAGTATGATAGTCTCTCCGGGCGACTCCTCCACTCCGGCAAAGAGCGAGCCTGCCATGATGGTGTCCGCACCTGCGGCAAGAGCCTTGACGATATCACCAGAATAGCGGATACCACCGTCGGCGATGATGGGAATGCCGGAACCCTTGAGGGCCTCTGCTGCCATCATGACTGCGGAGAGCTGGGGGACTCCCACTCCGGCGATAATGCGGGTAGTACAGATGGAACCCGGGCCGATACCGACCTTTACGGCATCCACTCCGCACTCTTTCAACGCTGTCGCAGCCTCACCGGTGGCGATATTTCCGGCTATGATCTGCAGATGGGGGAATTTCTTACGTACAGTCCTAAGGACTCTTAGAACTCCCTCCGAATGTCCGTGAGCCGTATCGAACACAAGAGCGTCCGGCTCGACACTCATCAGCATCTCGACTTTCTCTATCGTCTCTGAATTGATACCCACTGCAGCCGCCACGAGAAGACGGCCTTTGGAGTCCTTGCTGGCGATTGGATTGTCCTTGATCTTCATGATGTCCTTGTAGGTGATCAGGCCGGCCAGCTTGCCGTTCCTGTCCACTACCAGCAGTTTCTCTATCTTGTACTTTCTCAAAAGCTCAGTGGCCTCCTTCAGATTGCTTCCGTCTGTAGTAGTGATAAGGTTCTCCTTGGTCATCACGTCGCTGATAGGAGTCTTGGGATTGTCCTGGAAACGAAGGTCCCTGTTGGTGACAATTCCGCAGAGCATCCCGTGCGCATCCACTACGGGTATACCGCCGATATGGTTCTCACTCATGATCTTGAGAGCGTCACCCACAGTGGCGTTGTCACGGATGGTCACAGGATCGTATATCATGCCGTTCTCCGCCCTCTTGACCTTGCGCACCTGCTCTATCTGCACATTGATAGGCATATTCTTGTGTATCACTCCGATACCGCCCTCGCGTGCTATGGCTATAGCCAGATCTGCTTCTGTAACTGTATCCATAGCAGCGGACACGATAGGAGTATGGAGGGTTATCTCCCTGGTCAGTCTGGTGCTGACATCCACCTCACGCGGCAGTACGTCGGAGTGCGCGGGTATGAGAAGTACGTCATCAAACGTTAGCCCCTCGATAATAGGCGAATTAGTATAAATCTGCATATTCACGTCTCCCATTTATTCTGACTTCTTGGACACAGCCTCGCTCAACTTGTCGTACATGACATCCAGAGAACTCAGAAGACCGTCCATAAGATTGCGGTAATATGTTTTCTTGTCCCCCTCGGGATGGCTTATCTTTGTAAGAGTCTCATCGCGGAGATCCAGGGCGTCATTGGCAAGACCCACTATTTTCCCTGACTTTTCCTTGTCATCTGTAAAGCTCATGCTGATAAATGCGTCTGAAAGAAATTCATCTATCAGATAATTGACATCCTTCTTAATAACTCTTAAATTCATAGCACTATTATTTTATTTGTTGTTGATTCTGATTGAAATACCATGGATGCCGGATAAGCGTGACTATCCCTGGCTCTGTGTCCTGACAGCCAAGAATCCTCACTGCCCCTACAATCCGCTTGCTCGTATAGGAGTCAGACCGGCCCGGCAGCAGACTGTTGATCCTCACACGCAGGGACGAGTGTATCATCATGCCGTCCCCCATATAAATGCCGACATGGGTTACACTGCGGGGCCTCTGTCCGTCGGCCGGTCTTCCGAAAAATACCAGATCCCCGGCCTTGAGATTGCCTTTTATGTCATTGCAGTCCAGCGTAACCCCCGTATCTATCTGCTGACGAGCGTCCCTGAGCAGTATCAGGCCGTTCATGAAGTAACTCAGTTTTACGAGTCCGCTACAGTCCAGCCCTTTGGGAGACAGACCGCCCCAGAGATACGGGAAACCTGTGAACATCCTGGCTGTCCGGACGATATCCTCACCGGAAGAGTGCTCCACCGACTTCAGCCACAGTTCCAGCATCTCCAGACTGTCCTTATGAATATAACCGGTCCTGCCGTCCGGCAGCCTTACCGGCACATACGTACCGTCATCCGAGCCGTGCTCACCGAGTTCCACGATATTGCCCATCACACAGTCCGAAATAACCTGGGCTGAGTCATGCGGGACTTCCCTGACCACCGCGAAATAATCCGTAACGATGAATCTGACCGTCGATTTCCATTGATTAAAGCGTTCCTCTGACACAAAAGCCAGATTGAGCTCGGTCGTCCAGCCCCTGTAGCCTTCTGGCGTGACTATCGAATACCAGTAGCCTTCTTTTCCAGTCACCTCGACAGGAGTCCCCATAAGGGCCTGTGAAATCGTCTCTGACTGATAATCAGGGGCCGATTTCATGTCCGTCACAGATACGGAGATCAGGGCCATGCTCTTCTCCGACGCAACGCAGGACACGGCGCACAGGACCAGAAGCATGATTGTGAACAAAAGTTTATTCATTCCTGCAAATATAAACGAGATTTTTATATTTTTGAAATTAATTATGATGAAACGGCTTATACTGACGATTCTGACAGTCATGATGACTGCCTGCATGCAGGCACGGGACTCCCTTTCAGTCTCGTTGCTGACCTGCTCTCCGGGCAATGACCCCGCCTCCGCATTCGGACATTCCGCCATCCGCATCAAGGATCACTCATCCAGACGCGACCTGGTATTCAACTACGGAACCTACAGTTTCGAGGAACCGAATTTTCTCCTGAAATTTCTCCGCGGAGACCTCAACTACTGTCTGTCAATCAACTATTTCCAGAACTTTCAACAATCCTACGAGAAAGCCGGCCGAGGCATCATCGAGCAGCCGATGAATCTCACTCAGGAACAAAAAAACCGATTGTGGATATTTCTGATGGACAATGCCCGGGAGGAGAACCGCTACTACCGCTACGACTTCCTGCAGGACAATTGCGCAACCCGTATCCGGGATATATTTGAAAAAGGGGAATTTTCTTTCCGTGACACCCTGACCGGAGAGACCTACCGGGACGAGCTGACCCGAATGGTCGGGGACAAACGCTGGATGATGTTCGGCATAGACCTGCTGCTCGGAGCCAGAGTGGACCGGGAAATCACCGCCAGAGAAGCAGAGTTCCTGCCTGACCGGCTTTCCGAAAACCTGGCACTCTACGCCAACAAGTCACTGGAAGACATACCGCTAATGACAGAGTGCCTCTCCATTGTGGAACCGGCGCCTGGTCCGGGTAAGTTCATGACGATACTATCCAAAGCCACCAGCCCGTTCACAGTATTCACACTGTTGTTTCTGTTCTACCTGATATTTTTCCTCAAGACCTCACATAAATGGAAATTTATAAATATCTTCTCGAACACACTGTACGCAATACTTGGCGCAGGTGGAGTCATCCTTACCCTCATGTGGCTGGCTACAAATCACATATGGACAGCAAACAACTGGAATCTCATCTGGATGAATCCGCTTTTCCTCATTCCTGCAGTACTGCCTGACGGAGTCACCAAGAATCTGAGCGTGGACCTGCTCACAGCAATAGCTGTCCTCGGTCTGGTATTCTCCTGGATTATCCCCCAGACATTCCACCCGGCAGTGGCCGTCATCATCCTGCTGCTCGCGCTTATCGCGTTCAGCCGCAGATCCATCTATAGAAAATACTAAAACCCACGACATATGATACTCGATTCGCTCAAAAGCTTTGAAAGATACATCACCCTGCACGAGAGATTCGGCAAGGTATACGAATTCATAAAGAGCCATGACCTGCATACTCTGGAGGAAGGCAGACACATTATAGAAGATGACAACATATGGTGCTCCGTCTCGATGTCGGAAGCACGGGAAGAGGCTCCGCTGGAAGCGCACGACTCGTTCATTGACATCCATGTCATCCTTGATGGAACCGAGATCATGGGTTTCCGGGACAGGGCAAAATGTCTCGGCGTCGGAGTCAACTATGACGAAGCCACCGACACCGCCATCATGAAAGAGAGTCCCGAAGCCTTCATCAGCTATTCAGACGACAACTTCGTCATCTGCTTCCCCCAAGACTGCCATGCACCGCTCATGGGCACCGGTACTGTACGTAAAGCTGTCTTCAAAGTCCGTCTGTAAGGGAGAGCCGTGGGCAGATACAACTCGTACATAGGATATTTCAAGAAGACTTACGGTGAGCGGCTGCAGAAAGTCGTGGTGGACGCCGGCTTCACCTGCCCCAACCGCGACGGTAGGGCCGGTACTGGCGGTTGCACCTACTGCGACAATGCCGCCTTCCATCCCGGCTACAGCACTGCCGGCATCCCTATCCACGAGCAGATAGACGAGGGCATAAAGTTCCACCGGGTCCGCTACCGGAAAGCGGAGAAGTTCCTCGCTTACTTCCAGCCCTACTCCAACACCTATGCCCCGTTGGACAGACTGCGCTCCGTCTACGAGGAGGCTCTGTCCCATCCCCAGGTGGCAGGTATCGTCATCGGCACGCGGCCGGACTGCGTGGATGCTGAGAAACTGGACTACCTCGCCTCACTGGCCGGCAGGGGACATATCGTCATAATCGAATACGGCATCGAATCGTGCTATGACCAGACTCTACGGCGTATCAACCGAGGCCACACCTTCGCTGACACAGTCCGGGCCGTTGAGATGACCGCAGCACGCGGACTGACTCAGGGTGCGCACTTCATCTTCGGCCTACCCGGAGAATCCCTAGAGGACATGCTGGCCTACGCACCTATTATTAATAAGCTGCCGCTGCACTCGGTCAAGTTCCACCAGCTCCAGATAGTACGCGGCACGGCCATGGAGCGTGAGTTCGCCTCGTGCCCGTCGGACTTCGTCACATTCACCCTAGACGGGTACCTGGACTTCATCACCGACCTGCTGGAACGTCTGCGCCCGGACCTGTACATCGAGCGATTTGCCGGCGAGGTACCACCCCGCTTCGTCAATTCCACTCCATGGGGCCTGCTCCGCAACACCGAGCTCATCCGCCTGCTGGAGCAACACCTCGAAGAGCGCGACACCTTCCAAGCCCGCCTCTACCGCCCATGACACAGCCATCCCCAGCCTCGCATCTCACCATGAAGCACATGGTCATACCGTAACTCATTAACAATAACCGCGATACAACATAACGCCATGCTCTACGGCCTGTTTTTTCAGGCCATAGAGCACGATTCTCGTTCACAAACACTTGAAAGCCAGGACAAAAACATGAGCACACATGCTTTATGGTGAAAAAAGCGTGTGCCTCCAAAAGAGGAAACACACGCTGATTATTGTGTCAACAGTAAAAACTGCTACGTTGTCAAATCATGTCCGGATTAGCGGCGTGGGCCCTTGTCTCCGTCGCGGCGGGGACCTCTTCCGCGATCTCCTCGGTCGCGGTCACGGCCTCCGCGGCCGCCGCCATTGCCGCCATTGAGACGGGGCTTGCGCTCATGCTCTACCCATCCCTCAGGAGCGGGCAGCAAGGCCCTGCGGGAAAGTCTCATCTTGCCGGTCTTCTCGTCTATCTCAAGGAGCTTGACATCCACCTCGTCTCCGACCTGAAGCACATCCTCCACCTTGTCCACCTTCTTGTAATCCAACTCGGAGATGTGCAGCAGACCCTCCTTGCCGGGCAATATCTCCACAAATGCACCGAATTCCAGGATAGACACCACCTTACCGTGGTAAACCTCGCCTACCTCGGGAACGGTTGTGATGGCTTTGATGCGGGCCAGTGCCGCGTCCATGGCATCCTTGTTTTCGCCGAAGATGTCCACGATACCCTTGTCTCCCTCCTCAGTGATGGTGATAGTGGTGCCGGTTGTCTTCTGAATATCCTGAATAACCTTTCCACCAGTGCCGATAACAGCTCCGATAAACTCTCCGGGGATGATAATCTGAACGATACGGGGTACATTGGGGCGATACTCGGCACGGGGCTCGGAGATGGTCTTCATCATCTCACCCATGATATGCGCGCGTCCCTCCTTAGCCTGGGCCAGAGCCTGCTCCAGCACCTCGTAGGGAAGTCCGTCCACCTTGATATCCATCTGAGTGGCCGTAATGCCGTCCTTGGTTCCCGTCACCTTGAAGTCCATGTCGCCGAGGTGGTCCTCATCTCCGAGGATATCGGAGAGCACCACGAACTTGCCGGTCTTCTCGTCGGAGATAAGACCCATTGCAATACCGGACACCGGCTTCTTAATCTTGACACCGCAGTCCATAAGGGCGAGGGTACCCGCGCAGACTGTAGCCATGGATGACGAACCGTTGGACTCGAGGATATCGGACACCACGCGGACAGCGTAGGGATTCTCGTCTCCTACAGGCACTACAGGCTTCAAAGCCCTCCAGGCCAGGTTGCCGTGACCAATCTCGCGGCGGCCCACACCTCTCTGAGGCTTGGCCTCTCCCGTTGCGAAAGGAGGGAAGTTATAGTGAAGGACAAACTGCTGCGTACCCTGTACCAGTACCTCGTCCAGTTCTTTCATGTCCATTTTGGTTCCGAGGGTGACAGTCGACAGGGACTGAGTCTCGCCTCGGGTGAAAATGGCCGAGCCGTGCGCTCCGGGCAGATAGCCCACCTCGCACCATATCGGGCGGATCTGAGTAGTGCTGCGGCCGTCCAGACGAACACCCTCATCGATAATCATGCGACGCATGGCCTCTTTCTCCACCGCACCGTAATATCTGTTGACCATCATGGTCTTGTCCTCCCTCTCCTCCTCGGGAATGGTCTCCATGAACTCCTCTTTCAGAGCATCGAAAGCATCCTCACGCTCGTGCTTTGCCAGACCGCTCTTGGCGATGGCGTAGCATTTGTCGTAGCAGTAGTCGTGAACAGCCTTGCGGAGATCCTCGTCGTTCTCCTCGTGGCAGTAAGCCTTCTTCTCCACCTTTCCGGTCTCCACCATCATCTCCTTCTGCACACGGCACTGCTCCTTGATAGCCTCGTGGGCAAACTTGATAGCGTCGAGCATCTCCTTCTCGCTCACCTCCTTCATCTCTCCCTCAACCATCATTATATTTTCCTCTGTAGCTGCGACTATAAGCTCCATGTCGGCCTTGTCCACTACGTCAAACGTAGGGTTGATCACGAACTGTCCGTCGATACGGGCAACCCTCACCTCGGAGATAGGCCCGTGCCAGGGGATATCGCTTACGGCCAGAGCTGCAGAGGCAGCAAGACCCGCATAGCTGTCAGGCATATTGACCTTATCTGCCGATATCATAATCACATTGACGAATACCTCAGCGTGAAAATCATCGGGGAACAACGGACGCAACGCCCTGTCCACCAGACGGGCCACCAGAATCTCAGAATCCGAGGCGCGGCCCTCTCTCTTGAGGAATCCGCCGGGATAACGGCCTGCGGCGGCGTATTTTTCCTTATACTCCACTGACAGAGGCATGAAATCCACATCCTCCTTCGCGTCCTTGGCACATGTGACTGTGGCCAGCAGCATCATGCCGCCGACCTTAACGACTACAGAGCCGGCGGCCTGCTTGGCCAACTTACCGGTCTCGATCTCAACGATCGTTCCATCACCCATTGTGATGGTCTTCTTAACTATATTCATAATTCCTTCTAAATGATGTCTGCCGTTATGAGCGTCGCCTGCATCTAAGAAAAAAGGGTTGCCTTGACTTTGACGGCAACCCCGTTTCTTCCAAACGCCAAAGCTTACTTACGCAAGTTGAGAGCTTTGACAATCTCCCTGTATCTCTCAATATCCTTTTCCTTCAGATAGTCAAGAAGACGGCGTCTTTTACCCACAAGTCTGAGCAATGCTCTCTGGGTGCCGAAATCCTTCTTGTTGTTGCGAAGGTGTTCTGTCAGGTGAGCGATACGGTAGGAAAATAGAGCAATCTGACTCTCTGCCGAGCCGGTGTCCGTATTAGACTTCCCGTATTTAGCGAAAATCTCTTGCTTCTTGTCTGCTGCAAGATACTCTGCCATAAACCTTTAAAGTGTTAAAATATTAAAAATTACGTTTACCCCGAAAATCGGGACTGCAAAGATATGCAATTAAAATCAAATTCCGCTACTTTTGCAGATAATTTTATTTCAATCTTTTACACAAAATGTCAAGCACGGCAGGAAAGAAAACAGTTCAGGTTCCGGTGATAGGGGAAGTGCTGCTGGTCAAGCGGAGAGGGGCGACGAGGCTGCGCATAAGCGTGTCGCCGCGCAGGGGAGTCGTGGTCTCGATGCCATGGCTGCTGCCCTACGCCGTTGCAGAAAAATTCCTGATGTCCAAGCGGCAATGGGTCACTGACACCATGAAAAGACAGGCGCTACGGCAGCAGGAAGCCGTACTGACCGGCAAGACGGCAGCTGTACCGGATGATCCAGCAGAACTCGAAAGAATGAGGGAGAAGGCACGGGCTCTGCTCGAGCCGAAACTCAGAGAGGCAGCCGCACGTCACGGCTTCGGTTTCAAAGGCCGGGTGGCTATCAAGAACAACGTCACCAACTGGGGCTCCTGCTCTTCCAAAGGCAACATCAACCTCAACATGCGCCTGGTCCTCCTGCCGGAACGCCTGCAGGACTATGTAATCCTCCACGAGCTCTGCCACCTCCGCTATCAGAATCACGGCCCGCAGTTCCACGCCCTGCTGGACTCCCTGCTCGGCGGCCGGGAAAAAGAGTTGCAACGGGAGCTTCACGAATGGAAAATCTGCTAAGCCAAGTCAACCGCATCTGAAAGTAATGTCCGAGGATATGATGAACTACATCTATATCAAATAATGAAAATCCAGCGGTCGAAAAGACCAGGCCCTCCCACCGCTTTGCGGCGGGCCCCTCCCTCTAGAGCCGAGGGCGGCTAGTCTTTTCTCCTCGCTGGATTTTCATGCCTCAATGGAGAGTGAGACGGAATCAGAAACGATAACCTATGCCGGCGGTAAGTCCGCCATACAAAGAACCGTACTCGATACGGCCATACAGCTTTCTTCCGACGGTAAGACCTATCAGACACAGGTCCGGAGCGAAAACCGCTTTGGTGATATAAGCCGGAGACTCGACATACTCCGAGAATGCATTCGTATGAACTATGCCGACACCGGCACCGATGGCCGAATACATCCTGACCCACTTGCGGTTGAGCCAATAGAACTTTACCCGGACTGTCACGGATGTCATACCGAATTGCTCCGTGTACGCATACTGGCCCGTATCCTCATACTTCATGGACATTCTGTAATCCGAATAATTGACGGCAGCTCCCACATTGAGCCAACTCAGAAAATTATACCCGTATTCGGCACGGAGGTTGGGAACCACCCTCATCTTCCCAGAAGGCTCCACGGACACAACAGGCTCCGGGTCATTGCCGAGCATGTCATCCACCAGCGCATCCCCTATCTTGCCGAGCCCGACAAGTCCTTTGGCAATACCCATGTACGCATACATCATACACGTTGTAGGGAAACCCACACTGACATCCACCTCATGCGTACCGGTATAATCGACCCACTTGGGATGATGATCTGACCCAGACTGCGAGAATAGAGGGAAAGTGGCTGAAACTGCCAGAAAAAGAAGCGCATATAATTTTTTCATATATTCTTAAGGTTAATAAACTTCAACAAATTTAACAAAACAAATTTAACAAAACAAATATCGCTTATCTTTGCAGGCAGGAAAAGAGGGGTGCCTCACGAGGCGTTGCCCGGAGGCTGAGATTACACCCGTCGAACCTGATACGGTCAGTACCGTCGTAGGGACTTTTCGAGTGCAAGGCTCTTCCGCCGCACATCCGCGGCATCTCTCCATTCCGGATATATTTTGAGATATGAGCTTTCAAGTACAATTCATCAGCCATTTCACGGAGACCATCTCCTATCTGGACTCCGTGCGCATCGCCCTCGAAGGGGGCTGCCGCTGGATACAGCTGCGCATGAAACACGCGACGGAGGCAGAGGTGCGGGAGACCGCCGGGAAGGCCCTGCCTCTCTGCAGGCAGTACGGCGCGACACTTATCTTAGACGACCATGCTGAACTGGTACGGGAGACCGGAGCCGACGGGGTACACTTAGGACTGACCGACATGCCGGTGGCCGAGGCCAGGAAGATTTTACCCAAGGAACAATATATAATAGGAGGCACCGCGAATACCCTCGATGACATCCGCCTGCACGCCCGGGCGGGAGCGGACTACATCGGCTGCGGCCCGCTGCGCTTCACCACAACGAAAGACAGGGACAAACTGGCCCCCGTCTTGGGCATAGACGGCTACCGTAGGCTGATGGACGGGATGCGGCTGGAGGGCATAACCCTGCCGGTGGTGGGCATCGGAGGCGTCACGGTGGAGGACATCCCCGCGCTGGCCAGAGCCGGGCTGAGCGGCATTGCCCTGAGCGGCAGCATCCTGCGGGCAGACAACCCCGTAGAGGAGATGAGGAGGGTCATGGCTGCCGCCGCCTCGGTGACATTGGAATGAGAGCACATCTGAAAGAAAATAATTTTACCTCAATATGAACAACGACAACATCAAAATCACTTATCCGGACTCGGAGAAAGTCTACATGCAGGGCTCGCTCCATCCGGACGTAAAAGTGGGTATGAGGAAAGTGAGCCTCACTCCCACAGTGACCGTCAAGGACGGGCAGAAGGTCATGACAGAGAACCCTCCCGTCTACATCTACGACACCAGCGGACCTTACAGCGACCCGTCTGCGGACATTGACCTGCGCCGCGGCCTGCCCCGGCTGAGGGAGAAATGGATCCTGCAGCGCGAGGTGGAGCAGCTGCCTCAGGTCTCTTCCGAGTACGGACGCGAGCGTCTGGCCGACAAATCGCTGGACCATCTGCGCTTCGAGCACATCCGCCTGCCCTACAGGGCCAGGAAGGGCTCGCAGATAACCCAGATGTACTACGCCAAACAGGGTATCGTCACCCCGGAGATGGAATACGTGGCCATCCGCGAGAACATGAACTGCAAGGCCCTGGGCATCGAGACCCATATCACCCCAGAATTCGTGCGCGACGAGATAGCAGCCGGACGGGCAGCCCTCCCGGCCAACATCAACCATCCCGAGGCAGAGCCGATGATCATAGGCCGGAACTTCCTCGTTAAGATCAACACCAATATCGGCAACTCCGCCACCACCTCGACCATCGAGGAAGAGGTAGAGAAGGCCGTATGGAGCTGCAAATGGGGCGGAGACACCCTTATGGACCTCTCCACCGGAGACAATATCCACGAGACCCGCGAGTGGATCATCCGCAACTGCCCCGTACCCGTAGGCACAGTGCCCATGTACCAGGCGATGGAGAAGGTACGCGGCAGGGCCGAGAAACTGACCTGGGAGCTGTTCCGCGACACACTGATAGAGCAGTGCGAGCAGGGAGTGGACTATTTCACCATACACTGCGGTATCCGCCTGAAGAATGTACACTTAGCCGACAGCCGCCTGTGCGGGATGGTCAGCCGCGGAGGCAGCATCATCGCCTCATGGTGCCTGGCACACAACCGCGAGAGCTTCCTCTACGAGCATTTCGACGACATCTGCGACATCTGCGCACAGTACGACGTGGCCCTGTCGCTCGGTGACGGTCTGCGTCCCGGAGCCATCCGCGATGCCAACGACGCGGCCCAGTTCGCCGAGCTGGACACCATGGGCGAGCTGGTAGAGAGGGCGTGGGCTAAGAACGTACAGGCCTTCATCGAAGGTCCCGGCCACGTGCCCATGCACAAGATAGCCGAGAACATGCAGCGGCAGATAGAGAAATGCCACAATGCCCCCTTCTACACCCTCGGTCCCATCGTCACCGACATAGCCCCCGGCTATGACCACATCACCAGTGCCATAGGAGCCGCACAGATAGGCTGGCTCGGCACCGCCATGCTCTGCTACGTGACTCCCAAGGAGCACCTGGCCCTGCCCAAAAAAGAGGATGTGCGTATCGGGGTCGTCACCTACAAGATCGCGGCCCACGCCGCCGACCTGGCTAAAGGCCATCCCGGAGCCCAGGTAAGGGACGATGCCCTGAGCAAGGCCCGCTTCGAATTCCGCTGGAAAGACCAGTTCAACCTCAGCCTCGACCCCGAACGGGCCCTCGAGTATTACAAGGAGGCCAACCACGTGGGCGGCAAGTACTGCACCATGTGCGGCCCCAATTTCTGCGCCATGCGCATAAGCAGCCAGCTGAGAGACTGCGGAGTCTCGACAGAAGGCGAGGAAGTATCACAGAATCAAACAATTTAAATCCATAAAACAATGATTGAGACAAAAGTATCCAGAGGTATCATCAGTACCTATTTCGACAAACTCCAGGACTGCCTCGAGCTGGACGCCGCCATCGTGGGCGGAGGTCCCTCGGGAATTGTAGCCGCATACTATATGGCCAAGGCCGGGCTCAAGGTAGCCCAGTTCGACCGCAAGCTGGCTCCCGGCGGAGGAATGTGGGGAGGAGCCATGATGTTCAACCAGATCGTAATCCAGGAAGAGGCGATGCACATCGTAAAGGATTTCGAGATCAACCACACTCCCTACGGAGACGGCCTCTACACCATGGACTCTGTCGAGAGCACCTCTTCCCTGCTCTATCACGCCGTACACGCCGGAGCCCGCATCTTCAACTGCTACTCGGTCGAGGACGTGATATTCAAGGACAATAAAGTCAGCGGAGTGGTGGTCAACTGGACTCCCGTCCTCCGCGAGGGGCTGCACGTGGACCCGCTGAACATCCTGGCCAAGGTCGTAGTGGACGGCACGGGACATGACAGCGAAATAGCAGCCACCGTCGCCCGCAAGAACGGCATCCGTCTGGCCACCGAGACCGGCGGAGTCATCGGCGAGCGCTCCCTTGACGTAGCTTCAGGCGAGCAGGAAGTGGTAAACGGCACAAAGGAAATCTATCCCGGCCTCTACGTCTGCGGCATGGCCGCCTCAGCCGTTTCCGGCACCCCCCGCATGGGGCCCATATTCGGCGGTATGCTCCTCTCAGGCAAGAAAGTCGCCGACGAGATCATCGCCCGCCTTAAAAAGTGACCTGAAGTTCTTATACAGAAAAAGAGGCTGTGTCAAAATGGTAAATTTTGTCGCAGCCTCTTAGGTATGTCAGAATTGACAAAATGCAAAACATTGAGGGTGAGGGCTACAGAAGTTTACTTTCGTAAATGACTTAGCCCGAATCCCGATAATAACCCGGCAGTCTGCAATTATGACACACCGCCTTTATAGTTACTCCATACTGCCCGAGAGCCGCAATTCCCTCCGATAAAAGCGGATAATATGTAAATTTATCGAATTATCAACAGCGGAATTTGCATCGCTGATTCGCCATGGGTATTTTTGAACCGGCATTAAATGATTAAGACTTATGAGAAAAATCCCATTTTATCTATGTGCCGCAATCGCGGCCGCAACAGTTATTGCAGGATGCAGCAAGAACTCTCCGCAGACAGAAGATAACGGGCCCACAGCCGCCATGACCTTGGAGGACTGGTGCGGAACATATGAGGTTCAGTGTACGAAGACCATCAATCTCACACACTCCGACACAGGTAACATCATTGAGCTGGTGGACGAGCCTCAGACATTTGAGATAACCATATCCATGACCGGGACATCAGAGACCGACAGCACTGTCGAATTCACAGGCTGGAGTGCCCTTGACTTCACTGAGGAGTTCACGATTTACCCGGGCCTTATGAAACTGACCCCCGAAGGCAACCTCAAAATACTGGCAAACGGCAGGACTGAGGAAAAGGACATATTCGGATTCAGTCAATCATGGCTCACATACGCACAGCTGGAGGGAGTGCAGGGATACGGGGACGGAGACATCCAAGTGATAAACAACTTCCCTTACGCATTCGAGATAATAAATGACGGCACATCCATCACATCAAAGGGTGCTGTAGGCTATCTGAATGAAGAGCATACCGCAAAAGCGACAGTCGTAGGCATGGAAGTTGTCGGATATGACGCTAATGACCAGATATTTTATTACAGCCTCTTCCAGTCAATGTTGAAGATTCCCGCAGGAAAATTTACCTTCACGAAGATTCAATAAGCAGGATTCATCAGGTTCCTGAGCCGTTCGGACAGTGCAGCACAGTTATGGTCCTGCCTGAAAGGCTCCCATAGATAGCCCAGGACAGCAGCACCTCCGAAACCGGCCTCCTCCAGCAGTCTGATATTGTCAGGACATACTCCGCCCAAGGCGAAGACCCGTCCCCAGTCAACAGACCGGCAATTCCCGTCAGAAGACATTACGTCCATCCGAGCGGTTGCCACGTCAGAACCCGCGACAATCCTCCGGCGTATCTCTTCCAGCGAGAACCGCGAAGCATAGCCACTCTTGGAAATACTGTCGAATATCGGGCTCAGAAACATATAATCACAAACAGATCCGTATTCCGACAATTCCTCCATACTGTGGCAAGAGCGGCTGACCAGACCGCCGAACCCTGCCGGAACCGACGGATTCCTGCTGTTCAGATGCACGCCACCCACTCCGAACCGGGCAGCCAGCTCATGATGGTCATGCAGGGACAACCGGTTGCGGCAACACTTCGGGACAGCCTCCAGCAGACGGACAATACTGTCCGAACCGGCAGCCGGCTTTCTCACATGCACCCTCCATGCCCCAGCTTCCAGCAGAGCCGTAACAGCCTCCGCCTCTCCGGGCAGGAAATCAGGAGCGGATATCACTATAATTCTCATTGACTACAATTATTTGCCTGCAAATATCTGCAATTTTCCGCCATTCAGGACACATTCAGACAGCATACGCATATCCGGTCATTAGACTTCGGAGAAACTGAACATTCGGACGATGCGCCGGACACTATAAAAGAGACATTGAATGAGTTCAACAGATAAAACACACTACTGACTGCGCCAACTGCACCGCTGCTCGTCACACATTGTAAAAATGCCGCAGCGGCCCGTGCCCGTGTCCTATGCGGAGAGAGGCGGCGGCCTCTATCGCATTATGGACATACACCACAGCGGACTGTACAGCATCCCGCAAAGGGTATCCGGCGCCTAGAAACGTTGCAATAGCCGACGAGAGAGTACAGCCCGTACCGTGCAAGTTGTTTGTCAGCACACGTTTGGAAGTGATATGCACAAGTCCGTCCATATCGCAGAGGACATCGGTGGACTCCGAGACAATCATCGACAATGCTGCTCTGCCTTTTGTCTTTTCTGATTCCTCCTCTGCGGAGCCCAATGCCGTGGAAGAGTCTGTGACAGCGGCAGGCAGGTCTCCGCCCTTGACCAGAAATGCACAGTCGTACCGGTCTCTCAGAAACACAGCCGCCCGGTCCATGTCCTCGAGGGAACGTATCCGGAATCCGGCCAGCTTAGAAGCCTCATCGATATTGGGGGTTATCAGATGCGAGTGCGGAAACACCTTGTCACACAAGGCCTCGACAGCCTCTGGAAGAGTAAGGGCATCTTTGCTGGTAGAGACCATTACGGGATCGGTAACTACATACAGCACCGGATGGGCCTCCAACTGCGACGCTATGGCCTCAACTATCGGCACTGTTCCGGTCATCCCTATCTTCACTGCATCTACAGCAAGGTCAGACATAACAGCATCCACCTGAGCTGCCACTACATCTCCGGAGAGATACTCCACAGATGACACTCCCTGTGTATTCTGCACAGTCACAGCTGTCACTGCCGCCGCAGCATAACCGCCGCAGGCCGATATGGCCTTGATATCGGCTTGTATGCCGGCCCCTCCCGACGGGTCAGAGCCGGCTATGGACAAAACTATCGGATAATCTTTCATAACCCAAAGATACACGAGACTTCCGGAAACTCCAAATACCGGACAGCAATAATAAAAAGTGAATCTTCGATATCCGACACTCAACTCGGACAATTACAACCGCTCGGATGGACGGGAAAGATTACATTTCACTGACCGACATTGTCTGTTAGGAATGATGAGCCATTTATCGTGTTCTGAATGCCTTTATCATCACGCAACAAAAGTGTGGACGGCGGCAAAGGGAGCAATTGCCGCAATACGGTGCCGTTGCGGCAGACGGCCGTACCCCAAGTTGCCGTGCCCCAAACGGACGTTGCCGTAAACAATTATGCCAGACGGTCATATCTGATCTACGCATATGCCCGCTTAGGCTCATATATCGGTGAATGCGGGTTCATAAGCTGTCACTTTCACGATGTCCAGCACACGGCCAGAATATATCCACATCATTATCAACCACATACATTTCAACAACTTGTTGGACCCCTCGCATTTCGCCACATAACTGCCATTTTACCCATAGTCCAGCAGATATCATTTTTAAAATCACTTGATTGTCAGGAACTTCGACAAGCCATCATTGTTGGACTTCCACAGAAAGATGCTCAATGACCGATAGAAGTTTAAGCAATCTGCACAGGTACAGTTCTGCTCAACAGACGGGCACGACAAGAGATTCCAGGACGCAATAGAGGTGCTGCAAAGAGAGCAACAGGTAAGGGGGAGAAAATAAACAGTGATTTAGGAGAGGAAGCCCGCACTCATAGAGCGAATCTTCTGAGACACTACGCTAGACAACCGCAAAAAAATCCCTGCCACTGAGAATGCGGCAGGGACAATAAATGGTACTGCTGACAGAACTACCAAATGTTGAGAGGACGGCCGGCCACAAGTGAATGTGCGGCATTGCGCACCTTCTCGATAACTGCCTCGTTCTCCACATCGCTGAGAACCTCGTCGATAAGCTCTACGATAGCCTCCATATCCTTCTCTACCAGACCTCTGGAAGTGATGGCGGGAGTTCCTACGCGGATACCGGAAGTAGTGAACGGAGTACGGCTGTCGAAAGGAACCATGTTCTTGTTGACGGTAATGTCAGCACGCACGAGGGTCTTCTCGGCCACCTTACCTGTCAGATCAGGGAACTTGGTGCGGAGGTCGATCAGCATCAGATGGTTGTCAGTACCGCCGGACACGATCTTGTAGCCTCTGTCGATGAATGCCTGAGCCATTGCCGCAGCATTCTTCTTCACCTGCATCTGGTACTCCTTGAACTCAGGCTGCAAAGCCTCGTAGAACGCTACAGCCTTGGCACCGATGCAGTGCTCGAGCGGACCGCCCTGTATGCCCGGGAATACAGCCGAGTTGATCAACTGGGACATCATCTTAATCTGGCCTTTGGGAGTCTTGAGTCCCCAAGGGTTCTCGAAGTCCTTGCCTATGATAATGGCACCGCCACGGGGACCACGGAGGGTCTTGTGGGTAGTTGTGGTGACGATATGCGCGTACTTTACAGGGTTATCCAGCAGGCCGGCGGCGATAAGTCCGGCAGGGTGGGCCATGTCCACCATGAAGATGGCTCCAACCTCATCGGCGATCTGACGCATCCTCTTCCAGTCCCACTCACGTGAGTAAGCGGATGCTCCACCTACGATAAGCTTAGGCTTGCACTCCAAGGCTGTCCTCTCCATCTCGTCATAGTCCACACGACCTGTCTCCTCGTTGAGCTTGTAGGCTACAGGATGGTAATTGATACCGGACATGTTTACAGGAGAACCGTGGGTGAGGTGTCCGCCGTGAGCCAGGTCAAGACCCATGAATGTGTCACCGGGCTTCAGGCATGCCATGAACACTGCCATATTGGCCTGTGCGCCAGAGTGAGGCTGCACATTGGCGAACTCAGCCCCGTAGAGTTCCTTGAGACGGTCGATGGCAAGCTGCTCCACCTGGTCCACTACCTCGCAGCCGCCATAGTAGCGGGCTCCGGGATAACCTTCAGCATATTTGTTAGTCAGGCAAGAGCCGAGTGCGGCCAGAACGTTGTCGCTGACAAAGTTTTCAGAGGCGATCAGCTCTATTCCATGAAGCTGTCTGCTCTCTTCTTTCTTGATAAGTTCTGATATTTGCAGATCCTGTTTCATATTGTTTAGTTAAATTGAGTATTCATTTTAACTTTGCGAAAGTACACAAAAATTTACCGTTGACAAAATGTTTAGAAAATTATTGAACAGCGAACTGGGGCGTCCGGACGTAAATGAATATAAGAACCTGTCCAAAAGCCCCATAACAGTCGTATTGGATAATATCCGCAGCCGGCACAATATCGGCTCGGCCTTCCGCACCTGCGACGCTTTCCGCGCTTCCGGAATAGTCCTGTGCGGCATAAGCTCCACAACACCCGCCCCGGAGGTTCACAAATCAGCTCTGGGAGCAGAGTTTTCAGTGGACTGGATCTGGCGACAGGACACCGTGGAGGCAATCAAGGAACTTAGGGGACAAGGATATACCGTCATAGGCGTGGAGCAGACCGAGAACTCGGTATCCACTGACGATTTCCTGTATGGAAGAAAAACTCTCGACCCTGACGGAAGGTATGCCGTAATATTCGGCAATGAGGTACACGGCATATCCCAAGATGCGGTGGATCTCTGTGACTTCACACTGGAAATTCCACAATACGGCACAAAGCACTCCCTCAATGTCTCAGTAGCGATAGGCATAGTCCTCTACGTCCTGGGGCGCGGACTCCACTAAGGATTCATCAAGTCCGTATTGACAAAACGGATAATGTCATATATCGACTCTATGGCAGCTGCGGCCGGTCCCTCCGGCTCAATAAGCTTGGCCCTGTTGTAGGCATTGATGGCGTCGCCCCACAACTCATGCCTGCGATAGATGCCGCCCAGCAGGAACCAGGCCTGAGAGTTCTGAGGCTCCACCGCCAGCAGCCGCTCTATCTCATCCCGGGCATCATCCAGACGCCCTGCGGCTATAAGTTTCTCTATCTCCGTTATCGTCGCCATATTAGACAAGTCCGCTGAATCCCATAAACGCCATAGCCAGAATCCCGGCTGTAATCAATGCTATAGGAGTACCTTTGAAAGCCTTTGGCACAGACACCAGCTCCAGCTGCTCGCGAATACCTGCGAAAAGGACCATCGCCACACCGAAGCCCAAGGCGCTTGAGGCCGCATACACTACGGTCTCGCCAAGGTTGAGCATATGCGCCTCGCCTCCGAAGGTGAACTCCTTGGTCACAACACTGATAGCCACGCCAAGCACGGTACAGTTGGTAGTGATCAGAGGCAGGAAGATACCCAGAGCCTGATACAGCGAGGGAGATATCTTCTTGAGAATAATCTCGACCATCTGCACCAGGGCGGCAATCACCAGGATGAAGACTATCGTCCTCATGAACGTGATGTCCAGTGCGGCCAGGATATAATGGTCTATAAGATAGGTGACCAGAGTGGACAGGGTGATGACGAACACAACTGCGGCGGACATACCCGTAGCGGTGCTTACTTTATTGGAGACACCGAGGAACGGGCAGATACCTAAGAACTGGGAAAGTACGATATTGTTGACAAATACCGCCGATATGATTATTATCAGATATTCCATAACTTATTATGCCTTTTTATTAATCAGTTTTCTGAATATCACCATGAGGTAGCCCAGCACAATGAATCCTCCCGGAGCCAGGACAAAGGCCAGCATGCCGTCTCCGCCCTCAGCCAGCTTGATGCCGAAGAACGAAAGATTGCCCAGCAGCTCGCGGACCATACCGATGACAGTCAGTGCCAGCGTAAAGCCGAGTCCTATACCGATACCGTCACAGGCCGAATCCAGCGGCGTGTTCTTGTTGGCGAACGCCTCCGCCCTGCCGAGAATGATGCAGTTGACCACGATCAGCGGGATAAAAAGTCCCAGTGCGGCATAAAGGTCCGGCACATAAGCCTGCATGAGAAGCTCAAGGACCGTCACGAAAGAGGCTATGATGACGATATAGGCCGGAATACGGACCTTGTCCGGAATCATCTTGGCCAGAAGGGAGATGAATACATTGGAGAGAATAAGGACGAAAGTGGTGGCGAGTCCCATTCCCATACCGTTTATCGCGGAGGTGGTGGTGCCGATGGTGGGGCACATGCCGAGCACGAGGATAAACGTAGGATTATCCTTGATGATGCCGTTGGCTATAATTCTCAGTTTACTCATATTCCGCTATTTTGATGTATTGTCCATAATCTTCTGAAATACCCTGTACGCCCTGTCTACCGCATCACAGTATGCCCTGGATGTGATAGTCGAGGCCGTAATGGCGTCCACATCACCTCCGTCCTTACGGACAGCCAACCTGAAGGATGCCGGGTTCTTGCCGATAAACTGGGTGTAAAATGCCGGCTCCGTCATCTTGGCTCCCAGACCCGGAGTCTCCGAGTGGGACAAGACAGAGGTCCCTATGATGTTGCCGTCCATATCAAAACCTACCATAATATTGATGGTACCGCTGAATCCCTTGGACGTGAATGACTCTACGGCATACCCAACGGTCTGTCCGCCTTTCCTGGCCGGATACACGGTAATATCCTTACCGTCAATCTCCACCGACATCTTCTCTGACGACGGTGCATTGTCGAACTCCGGCGTAACCAGAGCGATTGCATTGTTTGTCTTCCTGATCTGCTCCTGGTCTATCTTGCCTTTCGTCAGCACGTACACTCCTCCAAGCAGAGCGGAGCATACAAGGCAGACGAGAAACAGGCAAAGGACCATGCTGCGAAGTGTGGATTCCTTAGGCATGACTCACCTCCTTCCCGAATCTTGCGGGCTTGATGTATTTATTGAGTAAAGGTACTATAGAGTTCATAATGAGTATCGCAAACGAGACGCCCTCGGGATACGAGCCGAAGAAACGTATCAGAACCGTGATGATGCCGATGCCGATGCCGTAGATGACCATACCCTTGGCCGTCATGGGCGATGTCACATAGTCCGTGGCCATGAAGACGGAGCCGAGCAGGACTCCTCCCGTCAGGATGTTGAACAGCGGATCGGTGTACTGCGACGGATCTATAAGCCAGAAAATGCCGGACATCACGGCTACGGTCAGGATGATCGTGACAGGGATGTGCGGCCGGATGACCCTGCGTATCAGCAGGTAGACGAATCCAAGGATTATAGCCAACGCTGAAGCCTCTCCGGCAGAGCCACCAGCCCTGGCGAAAAGCATCTGGCCATAAGTCAGGTCCGGATTGGCGGAGAGAATCTGCTCCACAGTCTGCCCCTGCGCAAGTCCCTCCTTGATCAATGCCAGAGGAGTCGCACCCGTAACGGCATCCACTCCCGGACGGAACCAGGATGAAGGCACGGTCCAGTCAGTCATAATCACCGGAAAGGATATCAGCAGGAAGACACGGCCTACCAGCGCGGGGTTGAAGATATTGTGCCCCAGTCCGCCGAATGTCATCTTGGCTACTCCTATGGCCACCACGGAACCTATGACTATCACCCACCAGGGTGCTGTTGGAGGCAGGTTGAGGGCCAGCAGGACACCGGTCACGGCTGCGGACAGGTCGGTAACGGTAACCTTGGTCCGCATCAAGTATTTCTGAATGAGGAACTCCGCTCCCATGCAGGCTATCACGGCCACCAGTAGAAGCTTGATGGCGGAGAGGCCGTAGAAGTACACGGCAACCAGCATTGAGGGCGCAAGGGCTATCAGCACGTCCTGCATGATCCTCCTCGTGCTCTCATCTCCATGGACATGGGGTGCGGGAGATACTATCAGTTTTCTCATATTCTATAATGGTTTAATCGATTACTTTTTGGGACGGCTACGCATGATGCGCATGACATCGGCCTTGGCCGTTCTTATATGGTCCAATAAAGGAATGTAGGCCGGGCAGGTGAACATGCAGCATCCGCACTCTATGCAGTCATAGACTTTATTGAGTTCCAGATCCTCCATACGGCCTGCACGGGCGAGTTTGTTGAGCAGATAAGGCTCCAGGCCCATAGGGCAGGCCTGAACACACCTTCCGCAACGGATACACTCACCCTCCTCACGACGCCTGGTCTGTCGTTCTGTAAGCAGCAGCAGAGAGGATGTACTCTTTACTGAGGCTGCGGCCAGATTGGAGACAGCCTTGCCCATCATGGGACCGCCGCTGACTATCTTGGCTGCCTGCTGAGGCACACCACCCACGGCTTCCAGTATCTTCTCAAACGGAGTCCCGACCCTCAGAAGGAAATTGTGCTGAGTGTCCAGGCACTCTCCAGTGACAGTCATCACACCCTCGAAAAGAGGCTTGTTCTTCTGGACAGCCTCATATACGGCAAACGACGTGCCCACATTCTGGACAACTACGCCGGCATCTATAGGCAGGCCCATGGAAGGCACCCTACGTCCGGTCACAGCATCTATGAGCTGCTTCTCTCCTCCCTGCGGATATTTCTTGCGCAGAGAGACGACTTCGATCTCAGGATACGAGGCTGCCGTCAGCTCTCTCATCATCCTTATAGCCTCAGGCTTGTTGTCCTCGATACCGATATATCCTTTAGTCACCCCAAGGGCCCTCATCATGATACGGGCACCAAGCAGCACCTCTTCGGTATGTTCCACCATCAGACGATAATCAGATGTCAGGTACGGCTCGCACTCAGCACCGTTGATAATGAGAAACTCAGCCCTCTTTCCTGGAGGAGGAGACAACTTCACGTGAGTCGGGAAGGACGCTCCGCCCAGACCTACGACTCCACAGTTCGCTATACTCTTTATGATCTCGCCAGGAAACAGGGGTATGTCCCTGACAATGTCCGGTGTACGGTCTATGGACTCCTCCCACTCGTCCCCCTCCACATCGATGACCACGTGCATCACAGGATTGCCGGCCAGATCGGCGTAAGGCTCCACGGCCACGACTGTACCGGATACGGAGGAATGGATGTTGGCCGATATGAATCCGGCCGATGCCCCTATCAGCTGTCCCGTCCTCACCTTGTCTCCTTTCTGTACGACAGGCTTGGCCGGAGCTCCGAGATGCTGGGACATGGAAATGTACATCCTCTGAGGCAGAGGGAATGTCTCTATCGCCGAGTCTGCGGATATCTTGCAGTCATGCGGGTGAACGCCACCCATTGAAAATGTACGTCTCATTGCTTGTCAGTTTTTGGTTCTTCCGCCGGAGCGGCAGCAGGCTTGGGAGGGAAATTGACTGCATGAATGGCTCCGGTAGGACACTCGGCCACGCATTTGCGGCAGAGCTTGCATTTATTAAAATCTATATATGCCAGATTGTTCTCAACGGTTATGGCGCCGAAAGGACATGCCTTCTCACACTTGCGGCAGCCTATGCATGCTGCGGAGCAGGCCTTACGGGCCACGGCTCCCTTGTCCTGACTCATACAGGAGACATAGACTCGGCGGTTCTTGAGACCTTTGTTGCGCAGTTCTATGATACCTTTCGGGCAGGCTCTCACACAAGCTCCGCAAGCCGTGCATTTCTCCTCATCCACCTCGGGTATAAGTGTCTCGGGATTGACCCTGATGGCTCCGAACTGGCAGGCCCGCTCGCAGTCTCCTCCTCCCAGACAGCCGAAGCGGCAGCCTGTATCCCCGCTGTACAGCGAACTGATGATGCGGCAAGTGACCGAACCGTCATACTCATTGATCCGCACACGATTCTCACATGTGCCGTTGCACCTTACAACGGCTACCATGGGAGCCTTATCCTCGGCCTGCACACCCATCGCGGCAGCCACCTTCTGCATGACTGCATTGCCGCCAACGGGACAGAACTTGCCCTCAAGCGAGCGGGACTTCACACATGCCTCGGCAAAGGCCCTGCAACCGGCGAAACCGCAACCACCGCAATTGGCGCCAGGCATCGTGGCCTCAACAACGTCGATGAGCGGATCCTCCTCCACGTTGAACTTCTTGGCAACAAGAAAGAGCACCACCGCGAGCAACAGGCCCAATATGCTGAGTGTGACGACTGTAAAAATAAATGTTGTACCCATCTGCTGTTATTTTTTCTTTTCTACAGTAAATATGAATCCTGAATTGAGCTTGTCCCTGAACTGAGCCAGCACCAGATAGTACAGAGCCACGAATCCCAATGCCCCGAGTCCGGTCACAAGCTCATTTTCAAAAAACATAGGCAAAGTTAATAATAAAACCAATAAAATGAACAATGGAATCAGATAAGCGATCAAAACCGCCTTGAAGCCCTGACCCTGCCGTATAATCACGTCCACATCATCCCCTACGGCAATACTGCCGTCGTCCTGACGACGGACCGGGATAACACGGGTCCTACCGTCCGAGGCTCCGCAAACCGCTCTGGCATGACATCCGGCACAGGCCGTCTGCGCCAGAATCTCCACCTTCAACTGAGAGCCGGATACGCTCACCACCTTTCCGGCATGTCTTATCACTGTCTCTTTCTGTTTCATTTCTTTTTGTTCTTAACCACCTTACAGTCTTCCAACGGATATCGGAGCCCTTCCCAGTCCGCCAGCCGTCCGAATACAGAGCCGACTATGATAGGCGACTCGAACAGCAGCGGTACCCGGTTCATGTCATCCGAGACCCAGATATACATCTCCTGCTCTCCCGTAAACACCTCCCCGGCCACCACCTTGGCCGCGAACTTCATCGTCCTGTAGACCCCGAGCCCCGGCACACGCTTCTCCTCCCTGCCTATATAACGGAAATATATATCGAATATCTCCTCGTCTATGGCGAAAGAGACGGGATTGTTGACGCCCTGCTCCAATGCCTCGAAGTCCATATTGCGGGCATTGTAGAACAGGGTCAGGATGTCGAATGTACACTCATGCCCCGGGAGCAGCGTGTCCAGCGACCGCCTGGCCCACTCTATTCGGGCGGCTATGGCGTGCGTGCTGTCGTCCCAGTTGTAAGTGTTCTTTATGGTATATTTGCCCTCGTGTATGTCCCTATGAAAATACACCGGACGGACACTGTCCTCGTAGAAAACGGACTCGTATGTGTCCCTGACCTTGAAGAACACATCCCAGAAACGGTAGGTGCTGCCGGTAGCCACGGGATGCAGCAGATGTCTGCCGTCTCTCTCTCCGCCGTCATGCAGGGTCACCTCGGCCGAGCCCACGTCAGTCCTGATACCCAACCACTTATAATGGATAATATATGTCAGCCTCTCGTCCTGCCTGAACGCATGTTCCTCCGCCAGATCCGGGTGGACCGGGAAGCACTGTCCCGAAAGAGAGACAGATGATGCCACTGCGAGCAGCAGTACGAGGATATGCCTAAAAGTCCTCATCGAACTCGGAGTTGTTCATACTGGACTCGATATATTCGTCCGATGCCGGCTCCAGATCCCCGAATCCGCCCTCGTTGGCATCCACGAAACGGGCCTCCGATGCCCTGAAACGCATGGGCACGTCAGCCGTGGAGCCGTTACGGTGCTTGGCTATGATGATCTGAGCCTCTCCAGGTACGGCGGACTCACTCTCTGTCCCGTAATATTCAGGACGGTGAATGAACATCACGATGTCGGCATCCTGCTCGATGGCTCCTGACTCGCGGAGGTCGCTGAGCTGGGGACGCTTGTTGCCGCCACGGGTCTCTACGGCACGGCTCAGCTGAGAGAGGGCGATCACCGGTATATCCAGTTCCTTGGCTATGGCCTTGAGCGAGCGTGATATATTGGAGACCTCCTGTTCGCGCATGCCGCGCAGCTCAGGTGGTCCGGTCATAAGCTGAAGGTAGTCTATGATTATCAGCTTGACTCCGGCATTGCGAACCAACCGGCGGGCCTTGGAGCGCAGCTCGTATATGGAAAGCGACGGAGTATCGTCTATGTAGAGCGGAGCCGAGGCCAGGTCCTTTATCCTCTCGTGAAGCTGGATCAGCTCGTACTCCTGCAACTTCTTTCCTCCGCGTATCTTCTCCGACGAAAGTCCTGTCTCGGACACCAGAAGCCTCTTGACCAGCTGCTTGGAGGACATCTCAAGCGAGAAGAATGCGACCGGTATCCTATGGTCCACTGTCATGTTCCGGGCCATGGTCAGCACGAAAGCCGTCTTACCCATGGCAGGACGGGCCGCTATAATCACCAGGTCCGAAGCCTGCCAGCCTAGAGTAATCCTGTCTATACCGGTATAGCCTGAAGCCACACCGCTCAGGCCGTCAGTCCTTTCCTGATTGGCCTCTATCTCCATCACCGCCTCCTTGATGACGTCCTGCACCGGCTGTGTCTCCCGTTTCATGTTCTTCTCAGCCAGATTGAACAGCTTCTGCTGCGCTCCGTCAAGCAGATCGTCCACCGGAATGCTGTCATCAAACGAGTCCCGCTGCACCTCAGCCGAGATGGTGATCAGCTCTCTTTGGATATATTTCTGAAGCAGTATCTTGACATGATAGTCCACATGAGCCGCAGCTCCCACCTTGGAGGACAGCAGACTCAGATAATACGGTCCGCCTATCTCCTCCAGCGAGCCGTCTTTCTTCAATTCCTCAGCGACAGTGTATATATCCACCGGATCATGCGCCATCGAAAGGCTTGATATGGCAGAGAATATCTTCCGATGAGCATCCTTGTAGAAACAGTCCGCCGTCAGCGAGTCCAGCACATCAGGCACCGCATTGGGCTCTATGAGCATGGCCCCCAGCACAGCCTCTTCGACATCAAGGGCCTGTGGAGGCACTTTCCCCGCTTCCATGCCGATAGCATCCAGGGAAACCTCCTTCTTGCTTTTAGGTTTGGTAGTTTTAACAGGCATAGTCTTCAATAATTAGAGTTTATCCAACGCCCTGATTACGGCGTTCACGGCCATATCCGCCTCCTCCATGCTTATGCACAGCGGGGGCGCGATACGGAAAGATGTGGGATTATAGAGGAAATAGTCGCTCACCGCTCCCTCGTCCAGCAGCAGGCCCAGCATCCGAGAGGCATAGTCCTCCCGTCCCAGATCCACTGCCAGCAGCAGACCGGAACGGCGTATTTCCCTGACAGCCGGATGAGAGCGGAGCGCGTACTCCATATACTGCCCCTTGGTCTCGGCCTGAGCCACCCAATCCTCCCGCAGAAGCACCTTAAGCGAGGCCAGCGCGGCCGCACAGCACACCGGATGTCCTCCGAATGTCGTTATATGCCCTAAAACCGGGTTACTGGTAAAAGCGTCCAGCCTTCCTTTGGACGAGACAACTCCTCCCAGAGGCATACCGCCGCCGAGAGCCTTGGCCAACACGAGGATGTCCGGCACCACTCCGTACTTCTCGAATGCGAACATCCTGCCGGTGCGGCCGAACCCGGTCTGCACCTCATCGAATACCAGCAGTGCACCGGTCTCGTCGCAGCGTGTCCGCAGGGCCCGCAGGAAACCGTCCTCAGGCACGATTACTCCCGCCTCGCCCTGCACCGGCTCCACTATCACGCAAGCCGTTTCCTCTGTTATCATGACCAGATCCTCCTCCGCATTGAAACGCAGATGATCCACATCCGGCAACAGAGGTCCGAACACACTCTGACGCTCAGGATCCGTCATAAGACTGAGCGACGTATGAGACGAGCCGTGATAACAGTTCACGAAGGACGCCAAACGCCTTCGGCCAGTAAGCCGCTTGGCCAGTTTCAAGGCTGCATCCACGGCCTCGGAACCCGAATTGACATAGTAGATGCAGTCCAGCGACGGCGGCAGGATGGATGTGAGCAGAGACGCGTGCAGCACCTGCGGGGCCTGTATCATCTCCCCATAGACCATCAGGTGAAAATAATTCTCTGCCTGAGCGCGCACGGCAGCCGTCACCTCGGGATGATGATGGCCTATATTGCTGACACACACGCCTGAGACCATATCCAGATACCTGCGGTCTCCGGAATAGATAAAAACACCATCCGCCCTGTCTGCCTCTATTGCCAAAGGGGATGGTGATGTCTGTCCTACGTGTTGGAAAAACGTGCGTATCATTCCTTGCCTGCAGACTCCTTGTCCTCTTCAAAGTCAGGACTTACCAGAATCCTTCCGCAGTACTCGCACACTATTATCTTCTTGTTCTGCGCTATGTCCAGCTGTCTCTGAGGCGGTATCTTGTTGAAACACCCGCCGCAGGCATCCCTCTTTACTGTCACGACGGCCAGTCCGTTGTGGGCGTTGGCCCTGACTTTCTCATAAGCGGCCAGGGTCCTGGCGTCGATGGAGGCCTTGAGCTCAGTTATCTCCTTTGTAAGCCTTTCCTCCTCCCTGGCGGTCTCCTCGGTGATGGACTCGCACTCTTTCTTCTTCTCCTCCAGATCCGACTCCTTCTGGCTGATGGCATTCTGGGTAGCCGTCACAGCGGCCTTAAGCTCGTCCACACGCGCACGCTTCTCATTGATGCGCTTGCCGGCCAACTCCAGTTCCAGCTGCTGATACTCCAGCTCACGGGAGATGGAAACATACTCCCTGTTGTTCTTAACATTGGCCTGCTGCTCCTGATACTTGGCTATGGAGGCTCTGTTGTTGTCCGCCTCTATCTTCTTCTGAGCCACATATTTCTCCGCATCGGCTATTTCCTCGCGAAGCTTGCCCACACGGGTCTTGAGACCTGCTATCTCGTCCTCCAGATCCCTGATCTCATCGGGAAGCTCTCCCAACAGCATATGAATCTCGTCTATCTTGGAATCCTTCTGCTGGATCATGTACAATGTGTGAAGCTTGTGCTCCATCCCGGCATCGGTGTCATTGATGCTCTTGGAAAGAGAAACGAATGTCTCACGCCTGTCGATAGGAGTGTCCACCAAATTTTTCTGTCTTGTTGTAGCCATATCTGTCTAAAAATAATATACCGGATTAACAATACTTTTCTCTGCTATCTGAAGCGCAAAGTTAGGAATTTTTTCCCTAACGGTATCATATATTACGTCCACAATCCCGGACTCACTCTCAAAATGTCCTATATCAGCAATCATCATGCCGTCAGGAACGTAAAAATCATGATACTGTATATCCGCGCTCACATATACATCCGCGCCAGCCTCATGAGCCCTGGCTATCAGAGAACGCCCGCTGCCTCCGCAGAGCGCGACCCTGGACACGGGAGCATCCGGCAGTTCAGAATGGCGCACTACGCTCAGGCCCAAAGCGGACTTCATCATTTTGAGAAAATCCTCCGCACCCACCGGCGAAGGCAACTCGCCGATAATACCCAGACCGTTGCCGTCCGCGTCACTGTCCAGAACCCGCACATTGCGGAGCCCCATGAGCGAGGCAGTATGACCGCTGACTCCACCCACGACTTTGTCCATGTTGGTGTGACAGGCATAGACCGTTATCCCGTGACGGATGGCCTCAATTACAGTCCTGCCGGTGTCAGTAGCCATGGAAATCTTACTTATTCCACCAAAAATCAATGGATGATGAGTTATAACCATATCCGCACCCGCCTCCACGGCCTCCGCTATAAGCGCGGGAGTGCAGTCAAAGCCTATAAGCGCCTTATGTACCTCACACTCACCGTTCCCGATACAGAAACCTGAATTGTCCCAGGACTCCTGAAGACAGAGAGGCGCCATTGCCTCTATGACCGATGCTATTTCCGCTGCTTTCATATACTAAAGTCTGCTGTTCAACAATTGCGATATCTCCAGAAGGGACTCCCTGATGCCGCGCAGACGCTCCACCGCCTCAGTACGGCGGTCGAGGCCCTCCTTATTGACCCTCATCCGGGACGCCGCTCCCTCCAGAGTCATCCTCTGGTCCTTCACCAGATGATGGATGATCCTGATATTCTCCACATCCGAAGGAGTGAACTTCCTATTGCCCTTTTTATTCCTCTCCGGCCTTACGAACTCCGGGAACGAGTCCGACCAGAAACGTACCAGAGAAGTGCTCTCTCCTAATATCTCAGCCACTTCCCCGATACTGTAATACAGTTTTTCCGGTTTGTATTCCTTGTACGGCATAACTTTGTATTTAATCCAGGGACTGCCCGGTATTGACCGCATACATAAGCAGTTCCCCATATCTCTCAGTATCCAGCTCAGCATTGAAAAAGCACAGCGGATCCAGCTGACGTCCGTTCCGTATCACCTCATAGTGCAGATGAGGCGCAAAGGACGTCCCCGTATTGCCGGTACGGGCGATCACATCCCCCCGGCTTACCCTCTGCCCTTTCCGCACCAGCACGTCGGACAGATGCGCATATACTGTCTCATAACCGTTGCCGTGATCCACTATTATCCTGGTACCCTGCAATTTCATAGCCCTCTCCACCGATGCGACCCTCCCGTCGGCCGTAGCCACTACCTCTTTACCGGCCGGGGCCACCAGATCCAGCCCCCCGTGGAAGACCATTTCCTTATAAAACGGATGCATCTTCCGTCCCAGCGAGGCACCTACATTGCCCAGAGGGAAATCGGCTATCGGCAGAATGGAGGGAATGTCCCTGAGAACATCGTCTCCTATCGCCGCAAGTGAATCAGTGACAGACTCCAGCAAAGCACTGCAGCTGTACACCTCATCCCACAGCCGGTCTATCATACGGGACGTATGCTGGATATAATACCCCCCTGACATCGTGTCCGGCACAAACGAGTAATTGGGGAAATTGGTGTTGAACAGCTCCCTGTAGATATTCTCATCCTTCAGCTCCAACTCTCCCACTACTCCTTCCAGCAGCTCGGTCTGGCTCGCCAGCTCCTCGTATTCCTCCTCTATGAGACGCCTCTCTGAAATCATCCTTTTTTCCTCTTCAGAAGAGAAAAACAGAGAAAAAACGACGTAATAGAGGAATACCAGTGCCAGAGTGTAACCTATGAATTTGAGAACCCGCAGAATATGATATACCGCCGGATGCTTGTCCTCGACATAGTCCAAGAGTTCCTTATCGTACTTAAGCCTGCCCATACCGTCAGCTCATAGGCTTCTCGTTGGAAGAATCGATG
This sequence comes from Candidatus Coprenecus pullicola, assembly GCA_018711925.1. Taxonomy (GTDB): domain Bacteria; phylum Bacteroidota; class Bacteroidia; order Bacteroidales; family UBA932; genus Coprenecus; species Coprenecus pullicola. Next base: position 73,124 of record DVHR01000043.1, on the reverse strand, counting down.
ATAGCCGCGTAATCCTCCGGAAGGATGTCCTTGTTGTAATAATTGACAGGATTGACGTGCTTGCCCATATAGATCACCTCATAATGAAGATGAGTGCCGGTAGAGCGCCCGGTGTTGCCCATCTCGGCGATCTGCTGTCCTCTCTGCACCTCCTGACCTTTCTCCACCATGGCCTTGCTAAGATGCGCGTAACGGGTCTGGTAACCGAAACCATGGTCCACCAGCACATATCTGCCGTAACCTCCGGCGTCATATCCCACGGCCTTGACAACTCCGTTGCCGGTCACATACACAGGCTCACCGTCCTTGCCGGACTTCGGTGCCAGGTCCACGCCCTGATGCTTTCTGTAACGGTTTCTAAGTATCGGGTCCACACGGACACCGAAACCGGACGCCTGGCGTACGTGAGAATAATTGACAGGGGGGATAGTCGGAGCGCACAAGGCCATCTCAGCGGCCCGCTCCGACACCATTGCCACCTGGTCAAATGACTTGGACTGTATATAGGCTTTCTTAAGCAGTATCTCCGAGCGCATCGCCGCAGATGTCAGAGTGCCGGTATAGTCCCGGCTCCGTATGTCCGCATAACGGTCGACACCGCCGTATCCGGCATTGCGTATGTCATCAGGAATGGTCTCCATACCGAAGACTGAGCGGTAGAGCGTATTGTCCCTCCGCTCCATGTCCAGCAGTGACTGGTCCGCAGCCTCAAGCCTGCGCTCAAGCAGATTGAGCTTGGAACGCCACTCGCTGTAGTCGCGATAGACTATCATGCCCTTCGGAGTACGGGTATGAAAAACGTCCGTGATAAGATAGAGCGACAGGACGAAAACAGAGATGCTGGACACAGCATACGATACGACCGTCCTGATATACCGCCTGGTAGTGGAAGGCTGCTCCACTTCCTCATATTCAAGGGTCTCGCGGTTCAGGATATACTGTCTGTCTATTTTCTTGCGCATATTTACTACTTAGCCGAATCAAGTAGCAAAAATATAAAAAATATCGGAAGATATCCTATTTTTCGGGACAATCCCTGTGATTTTTCCGCCAGAGCTGCCAGGAGTTGAAAATGTTCTGCCAAATGGCATAAGTCCCGGGAGCGAGAGATGATATGGGATTCAGGTAAGTATATGCCATCCAGATGGCCAGGACACTGTTTTTCTGTCCAAGGGCCTGACCTGCGGTAATGGTATCTCCCAAAGCCTTGCCGGTACGCTTCCCGAACCAGAACTGAACGATGCAGGTCAGCAAAGCCGCGCCTGCTATCATCCACAGGACAGCTGCGGGAGCCGTGCTGTTGTGCATGGAGCGCACTGTCTGCCCGATAGCGAGCGCGAGGGCAACCGCCCACAGATAGAACGCGATGCCCGCACGGGCCCTGAAGAAATCATGAGCCTTGGGCCAGACATAACGGAGCAGTACGGCCAGCAGGAACGGACATATCAGCAACGGGAACACCTTCGACAGAATCTTGAGGAAAGCAGGGAAAAAGCCCGATACGGCCCGCATCTCAATCAATGGAAAGACGACAGGAACGAACACCGCCGCCAGAATATTGGACATGAGGTTATAGAGCGTAATACGCGCGGCACTGCCTCCCAACTTGTCCGTGACCACAGCCGCGGCTGTGGCAGTCGGACATATCAGGCATACCATCGCCCCCTCGAATATTTCCCGGTAGACTTCATTCATAGGAACGAACATCAGGACGGCAGCCATGAGCAGTGCGGAAAAGGCCTGAAAAGCCAGTATAGTCCAGTGCCATCCCGTCAGACGCATGTCTTTCAGGTCTATCTTGCAGAAAGTAAGGAAAAGCTGTATGAATATCAGCGACGGTGTAAGGATGTCCACTGCCACCCAGACAGCCGGTTTAAGGGGTGCGAGAAAACCGGCATAGTGAAACAGAAAATATCCCCCAGCCCCTGCCGCCATGGCTATCGGAAGAATCCAGTCCTTGAGAAAACGCATCATAGCAATGTATCCGTCTCAAGTCTTCTGCCGTGCCATCCGGGCAGATACATCAGTGCCTTGGCCGGATGGCTGAGCCTGAGCTCCACCCTGCCGCCGGAAGCCCTGTTCAACGTGGCCTTCCACCACATATCGAACCTGACTTCTCCCGTAGGATACTCCAGTCCTGTACTGTCTATCCTGAGGGTCTGGTCAAATGCGAATATGGACACTGGCTGTCCGGCAGGAAGACTGAACGCGCATGAGTCCAGCACCGGCACGAACAAGCCGTAATCGGTCATCATGGAAAGCCGTCCAGGAGTTCCGCAAGAACTCAGGTACTGCGCGAAGTCGGCCAACAGGGAGATATTGCCGAGCGTGTGGTCCTCGCGCTTTCCGGTCGCTCCGAACACGGTTATGGTAAAATCCGGAGCATGCTTGCCGGTTCCTGTCCCGAGAAGGGCGCAGATGCACCGGAAAGCCTTGGAGAGGTCATTGCTCTCCTGCTCCCTAATATGAAACAGCTGGTCGGAAAGCTCATCCCTGACATCCTGAGAGAGCGAGTCCATATCCCCTACCACAAACTCCGGCCTGCGGAAACGCATGAACGAGGCCGCCGCGCCGTCACAGCAGACCACCACATCACAGGAGAGCAGGCTATCCCTGACCTCGGCATTGCCGGGAAAGTCTCCGTCACACAATATTGCATATGAAACTGACGGTCTCATCCCCTATCCCCTCCATCCTGCAAGGAAACTGGCCACCGGCATAGTCTTCTTGCCCGGTGCCTGAAGTTCCTTTATCGACAATGCACCATCCCCGCAACGAACAGCGAGCATGGACTTATGATCTGTATACACTGTGCCCGCGCCGGAGCACATGAGATCTTCCGGAAGACCTTCCCCGTCTATGACCTCAGTACAGTAAATCTTCAGTTCTACATCCTGCTCACCAAGATGCAACATGCAGTGCGCACCAGGCCTGGGAGCCAGTCCCCGTACCAGATTGTGTATCCGCTCCGCGCTGAGAGTCCAGTCTATCTCCCCTGTCTGACGACTAAGCTTCGGTGCGGACATCCTCGCGGGCGTAAGCGACGAAGTATCCTGCGGCCTCGGTTCCACAGTACCGCTAACCAGTGCGTCAACTGTTCTAAGCACCAAAGCCGCTCCTCTGAGCATCAGACGGTCATACAGCGTGCCCACATTGTCCTCAGGCAGTATCTCCTCCTCTTCCTGGAAGAGAATAGAGCCCGTGTCCATATGCTCATCCAGAAGGAAAGTGGTCACTCCGGTCCGCGTCTCACCGTTGATCACCGCCCAGTTGATGGGGGCCGCTCCACGGTAAGCGGGGAGTAGAGAGGCATGGAGGTTGAATGTTCCCAGACGGGGCATGGACCATACGACCTTGGGCAGCATCCTGAAAGCCACCACAACGAACATGTCGGCCCCGAGAGCCTCCAGTTCCCTCAAGAAACCGGGATCCTTAAGGGACTCCGGCTGCATCAGGGGCAGGGAATGCTCCTCAGCATACTGCTTTACAGGGCTGTAGCCTATTTTCTGTCCTCTGCCGATCTTACGGTCAGGGACAGTCACAACGCCCAGGACATTGTATCCGCCCTCCACCAATGCCTTCAAGGACTCCACGGCAAACTCAGGCGTACCCATGAACACTATGCCGGCCTTGCGGCCACGGCTGAGGGTCCCGTCTGTGGAGCCCGTAATGCGTTTCTTCTTACTTCCGAACATCTTGACAAAAAATTTCTTAACCGGCAGGATATAGGTATCCATATTGAAAATAGAGGAATCCTTAGTGGACTTCCATGTAAGGAAGACACCTATGGGCAGCAGCACCAGAGTCGATATGAACGCTCCGAGCTCCGGCGATATGACTCCGTCCCGGGCAAGCTTCTTTCCTGATATGTCCACCACCCAGTACATGACGAAAAACAGCGCCGACACTATCACCGGCGTACCCAGTCCGCCCTTGCGGATAATAGCTCCAAGAGGCGCTCCGATGAAGAAAAATATAAAACAGGCGAAGGACAGCGTGAACTTCCTCAGATACTCAAGATCTATCCTCCTTAGATAATACGTATACTGATTCACTTCTCTGTGATAATCCCCCATCGTCTTAATCGCCTTCTGCACAGATTTTATCGCATCGTCCACCGCATTCAGCTCTCTCTGCGTATCAGCCCACTTCAAAGTATCCAACGGGAACACCGCCGCACTGTCCAGCTCCTTATTCTTAGCTGTGTCCAGCTGCCGGGCCGACCTCATGGACAAGTCGTACACTACCTCTTTTCTCTGAAGCGTCGCAGTTGAGTCATGCAGATGTCCCAGAGAATCCCGGTCTACGCGCAGCTGCTGTAGATTCTTGGACATTATCTCATTGCCGTAACGGGTGTCCTCCGACTTCTGGAACGCATAGTTCTCCAGGGCTATGACTATCTCCTGCATCTCAAACTCCACCTGCTGAAGGACATAGGAAGTGTCACGGGCAGTCCTCGTGTTGTCCTCCTCGTATGAAACTCCGTGATAGAGAGTAAATACGAGCGCCTTCTTGTCCGGTGTGGAGCGTATCATTCCGGAATCAGCCACAGCCAGGGAAATATTACCCTTGTTCTTGGTATGATTGTATATCATCACATCGTACATCATACCTGTTTCCTTGTTGCTGGAGTTGACTCTAAGCGAATATCCGTCTATACCGTTGTAGAATGTACCGGTAGGTATCTTGATTTCATCCTTAGTCCTGGCAATATCGTACTGGAGGGTATATATCTTATTGTATGCCAGCGGTATCAGATTATTGGACACGAAAAACGCAGCCACACTGATGGCAAATGCCACAAATATCAGCGGAAGAAATATCCTCTGAAGAGAGATTCCGGCGGCCTTCATGGCCAGCAGCTCATTGTTCTCTCCCAGATTACCGAAAGTCATAATGGAGGCTAACAGGGTCGCCAGCGGCATGGAGAGAGGCAGAATAGTCGCCGACCCCCAACCCAGGAACTCCATGATAACCCAGAAACTCAGGCCCTTACCTACCAGTTCATCGATGTATAGCCACAGGAACTGCATCACCAGTATGAATACGGTGATGAAGAACGTCATCACGAACGGTCCAAAAAATGACTTGAGTATGAACAGGTCGAGTTTCTTCATTCTGCCAAACCGTATATCTGTCAGACTATCTTATTGACGGATTCAATCATAGCCGTAAGGGAGGCCATCAGTCCGTCCGGCTCCTTTCCTCCTGCAGTTGCGATAAAAGGCTGACCGCCTCCACCGCCCTTGATATGAGCCGCGGCCGCCTTGACATCCTTGCCGGCATGTGCTCCGGCAGCCACCAGGTCATCTGTATACATCATAAGCAGTGAGGGTCTGTGATCAGGTGTCATTATAGCGGCCACCATTGCAGCACGGGTATTCTCCTTACGCAACTCGAAAGCAACCTCCTTGATGATATCGGGCGATTTTACTCCGGTTATGGTGAAAAGACGCACTCCGGAAGGTGTCATCTCACTCTTCTCAGTCAATGTCTTTTTAAGGGCAGCGACTCTCTCACGGGCCACCTCCTCAAGAGAGTGACGGAAAGATTCGTTTTCAGCCACAAGCTTCTTAATGGCAGTAATGACATCCGGCGTATTCTCAAAGAAAGAGCGGACTGCCGCTATCTGATCCTCCACCCCGTCTATCATATCCTCAACATAACTGCCGGTGACAGCCTGGATTCTGCGGACTCCTGCGGCCACTGCTGACTCTGAGACTATCTTCAGCATACCGATACGGCCTGTGGAAGAAGTATGGGTTCCTCCGCAAAGTTCCACAGAATCCCCGAAACGGATTACGCGAACCCTGTCACCGTATTTTTCTCCGAAAAGAGCCATTGCCCCCATTTCCTTTGCCTCGGCTATGGGCACGTCCCTGAATTCCTGACGGGGATAGTCCGCACGGATAAGACGGTTGACCATCCTCTCCACCTCACGCAGCTTGTCAGCCGGTATCTTCTCGTAGTGAGAGAAGTCAAAACGGAAATACGCGGGACACACATAGGATCCCTTCTGTTCGATATGGGTACCCAGCACAGAACGCAGTGCCTGATGCAGCAAGTGGGTAGCCGAATGATTGTTGGCTGTCTCCTGTCTCTTCTGTGCGTCCACCACGGCATGAAAGTCTGCCTCAGGTTCCGACGGTATGCGGTCTGCTATATGAATGCTCAGGTTGTTTTCCTTTATAGTGTTGATTATGCTGACTTTTTCCCCGGAAGGCGCCACGATGTATCCGCAGTCTCCTACCTGTCCTCCGCTTTCGGCATAGAATGGCGTGCGGTCGAACACCAACTGGTACACCTCCTTGCCCTTGGTCTTCACAGTGCGGAACTTGACTATGCGGACATCAGCCTCCAATGTGTCATAACCTACAAAGACGTGCTCTTCAGTCTCATCAAGCACAACCCAGTCCCCGGCCTCCACTGCGGCGGCGTTACGGGCACGGGCTTTCTGTTTTCCAAGCTCCACCTCAAACTCCCTCAAGTCGATAGTATAACCGTTCTCCCTGGCGATCAACTCACTCAGGTCTATAGGGAATCCGAAAGTGTCATAGAGCACGAAAGCATCCTTGCCGGAGATACACCTGGTATCGGCACAGCGTTCCATCACCGCATTGATAAGCCCTATGCCTTTTGCCAGAGTGCGTAGGAACGCCTCTTCCTCCTCCCGGATGACTTTCTCTATAAGTGTCTGCTGCTGTCTGAGCTCAGGATAGGCATCACCCATCACATCCACCAGCACCGGTACCAGACGGCACAGGAAAGGCTCGGTAAATCCCAGAAAAGTGTAACCATAACGGACAGCCCTGCGCAGAATACGCCGTATGACATAACCGGCCTTGACATTGGAAGGCAGCTGGCCGTCAGCTATTGAAAACGAGATGGCCCTTATATGGTCAGCCACCACCCTCATCGCCACGTCCACCTGCTCCGACTCAGTGCCGTACTTGTGTCCCGACAGCTCACCGATACGGGCTATTATGTCCTGGAACATGTCTCCGTCATAATTGCTCTTGTTGCCGTTTACGGCCATCACCAGACGCTCGAAACCCATGCCGGTATCCACATGCCTGTGAGGCAGAAGCTCCAGCGAGCCGTCGGCCTTGCGGTTGTACTGGATGAACACGAGATTCCATATCTCGATGACCAGAGGGTCGCTCTTGTTAACCAACTCACGGCCCGGCACAGTCTGCCTGTCCTTCTCGTCCCTGAGGTCTATGTGTATCTCGCTGCACGGGCCGCACGGACCAGTGTCGCCCATCTCCCAGAAATTGTCCTTCTTGTTGCCGTAGAGGATACGGTCCTCGGGCAGATACTGCTTCCATATTTCCAGAGCCTCAGAGTCAGGACCCAGGCCGTCCTTACCATACCCCTCAAACACTGTCGCATACAGCCGTTCCTTATCCAGTTTATATACTTCTGTCAAAAGTTCCCAGGCCCATGCGATGGCCTCTTTCTTAAAATAGTCCCCAAAACTCCAGTTGCCCAGCATCTCGAACATAGTGTGATGATAGGAATCGTGGCCCACCTCCTCCAGGTCATTGTGCTTTCCACTCACTCTTAGGCATTTCTGGCTGTCCGCCACCCTTGGATAGAGTATGGGAGAATTGCCGAGGAACCAGTCCTTGAACTGATTCATACCGGCATTGGTGAACATAAGTGTAGGATCTCCCTTTACGACCATGGGCGCAGAGGGAACTATCTTGTGACCCTTCGATGCGAAGAAGTCCAGGAACTGCTGTCTAATCTCTTTTGAAGTCATATACAACCAATCAGTTTAAACCACAAATATAAATATTATTTCGGAGCCATACGGTAAAGTACTGCCGCAATCACCGCATACAGGATATTGGGCAGCCACATGGCCAGCCATGGCGGAAGAGTGTCCGTAATAACAAACATCTGGCTGAAGCGCAGGAAGAGAATGTAGGAGAAACTCAGTCCTATGCCCAGTCCAAGGTTGAGACCTATGCCTCCGCGCCGTTTTTTTGAAGAGAGTGACACTCCTATAAGAGTCAGGATAAATGCGGAGAACGGCACAGCGAAACGGGTATGCTTCTCAATAAGGGAGTACTTGACCATACTGTCCCCACGCATCCTCTGCATGTCAATAAGCTCCTCCAGTTCATTATAGCTGAGAGTCTCCACAGTATTCTCCCTACGGTAGAAGTCATCCAACTTGAGACTGATGACTGTATCCAGCTGCTTGCCGAAAGTTATCGCCTGCTGCGAGGTAGAATAGTCCCTGATAGTGTAGTTCTTAAGCCGCCAGCCTCCGGTGGTGGAATCCCAGGCTGCGCTCTCAGCCGAGAGCTTGGAGAGCAGATGGCTGTCCTTGGTCGATTCCAGTGTGAACTTATAAGCCGTATTGTTCCACGTGCTGAATGACTCTACGTAGACAAATTCCCCGGGCGCAATCTGATAGTGGATGTTGCGGTTGGTATTGTAAAACTTCTGTCCCTTGATGTACTGTTCCTCGAAAGCCAGCCGCTTCTCATTAGCGCTGGGTATCACAAATAGATTGAGAGACAAGCTCATAAGAGCAATCAACAAAGCTGATATGAAGTATGGATACATCAGCCTGCCGAAACTTACTCCTCCGGACAGCATGGCTATGATCTCACTGTTGCCGGCCAGTTTGGACGTAAAGAAGATAACGGTGATGAAAACAAACAGCGGGCTGAACATATTGATGAAGTACGGAATGAAGTTGAAGTAATAGTCCACCACTATAGCCCTGAGAGGAGCCTCCTTGTCCACGAAGTCATCTATCTTCTCGCTTATGTCGAAGATAATCACGATAACGATAATAAGCAGCAGAGCCATGAAGAACGTTCCGATGAACTTCCTTATGATATACCTGTCAAGGAGTCTTACTTTAAATGTACTCAGTATGTTCATGCTCGCTTCGGTTATAGGCGGTTCTGCAGTTTTCTGACCGCGTCTTCCTTCCACTTGTAAAAATCTCCGTCCTCTATATGCTGTCTCGCTTTTGAGACCACATCAAGATAAAACGCAAGATTGTGCTCGCTTGCTATCTGCGCGGCCAGCATCTCACCGGCTATGAAAAGATGACGCAGGTAGGCTTTGGAATAGCAAGTATCCACAAACGATGTGCCATTCGGGTCTATAGGGGAGAAATCTCTCTCCCATTTCCGGTTCCGCATGTTCATCCGTCCCTCCCAAGTAAACAGCATCCCGTTGCGGCCGTTACGGGTAGGCATCACGCAATCGAACATGTCTATGCCGCGGGCGATTCCCTCCAGCAGGTTCTCCGGCGTTCCGACTCCCATAAGGTATCTGGGACGGTCCTTGGGCAATACCGGATGCACCACCTCTATCATCTCGTACATCACCTCCGTCGGCTCTCCGACCGAGAGTCCGCCTATGGCATAGCCTTCCCGGTCAAACGAGGCCGCGAACTCAGCCGCCTCCACTCTCATGTCGGGATACACACAGCCCTGCACTATTGGGAAGAACGTCTGAGAATATCCGTAAAGCGGCTCTGTACTGTCAAAACGGGCGACACCTCTTTTAAGCCACTCTTTCGTAAGATCCAATGACTTGCGGGCATAACTGCGGTCAGCGTCACCTGGCGTGCATTCGTCCAGGGCCATGATGATATCTGCTCCGATGACGCGCTGAGTATCCACATTGTTCTCGGGAGTGAAACTGTGGGCCGAGCCGTCTATGTGCGAGCGGAATGTACATCCCTCGGGAGTAAGCTTGCGGCTGTCTGCAAGAGAAAAGACCTGAAAGCCGCCGCTGTCAGTAAGTATCGGACGGTCCCAGCCGATAAAACCGTGCAGACCGCCGGCCGCCCGGAGCACATCCAGTCCCGGACGCAGATACAGATGGTAGGTGTTGCCCAGAATAATCTGAGCCCCTATATCGCTTTTAAGATCGCGGTGATACACGCCCTTGACAGAGCCGACGGTACCCACCGGCATGAAAATCGGTGTCTCTATCGTCCCGTGGTCCGTCTCTATCCTGCCCCTGCGGGCATTTGACTGTGCATCTGTCTTCAGTAACGTGAATCTCATCAGATCATTCCCTCCAGAATTCTGTTTCACCCATATAGGTTACCGTAACCTCAGTACCGGACATGGCAGGAGACAGACGCACTTCTATGTCCTCGGAACGCTCCATCCCCCCGGAGATGTCCATATGAAGACCGAATCCTCCGTTGAAAAAATGGAACGATGGCCCGTGGCTAAGTACCGCCATCGTCGGTTCCGCTGTAGAGAAAGCGACTGCCACCAGAGTATTTCCTTCCCGGCTGGAAGTGTGCTCGGTATAATCGCCATCAACAGTCATCTCATACACATAGCCATAATCGCAAGAATCAGCAAAAGCCACATGCATCTCCATAGTATTCAAAGAATAGGGCGAGCCAAGCTCAGTTGTCTGAAAGTCCACATCCACATCCCAGGCATCAGGCCCTGTGCAGGTCACAGCAGCCGCCACTCCGTTGAAAGTGCATTCCCAGACAGAGCCTTCGTCAAGAATGGAATTGCCGTCGGACACAAACTCTCCGATCCCGTCCGACAGGACACATCTGTCGTCGTAAAGACGGACTTTATACTCAGGAAAATACCTGTCCTCCAACTCGTATCTTCCATACTGATCGGCCCTCATGTACATATCTACTTTCAGAGCCCGGTCCAATACGGAAAGAACAGGAGACAGCACATAGTCTCCTGTAACACAATAGACGTAATAAGCCTCCTCGACAATATTGACGTACTTCTCCTCAGAACTGTCAACCTTGCACCCCGCCACCATCACAAGAGCAGCTGCCGCCAGCCATATCTTTATCGTATTCCTCATGATTTCCGGTTTTAGAATTTATATCCGATTCCCAGCGAGAACGCACCCGTATTGCCCAATGACACCTCCGCTATGCCGTAGACAAATGTTCCAACGGTGATGCCTATGGGTGTCACCGCAAATGCCGGAAGCAAGGTCATGGAAGTACTGTTGTTCCATGTCTCGGTCAGGAAGGAGACTCCAAGACCTATACCGGAATAAAGCCTGACCAGATTGGTATGCACCCACACAAAGCGGACATAAGGCATCAGGGATATCTGATTGTCATTGCCCCTGAATGCCAGGCTACCGGTATACTTGTCAAAATAATTGCGGTAATATCCGGAATAGGTCACCACTCCGGAAAGCTCGAACCACTTGCGGAAACGGTACGTATATGTCAGGCCTACCGCACCAGACAGATATCCGTCACCACCGTAATACCTGCTGTCGGCTATCTCTCCGGCTATGGTCCCGTAACCATAAAAACCATAGTCCACATCCAGGCCGTGGTTCAGCGTGACCGCGTCAAAAGGCGCGGCTCCCCAGGTAAGCCGGATCTCGCTGCCCTGCCAGAATTCAAAATCCCGGCCACGGGCAAAAATATCGGCGATACTTCCCGATGCAAGCATCAGGAGTACCGCCGATATGAATATCCTGTATACAGGTCTTTTCATAGGCAGGGAATGTTATTTGCCCAACTTTGCGGCGATAGCCTTGAGCATGTCGTCCACCATGGCGTCAAGATGCCACTGAGGATTCCAGCCCCACTCCTCACGCGCACAGCTGTCGTCCATCATATTGGGCCATGAATCAGCGATGGCGGCCTTGACAGGGTCTACATTGTAATCGAATGTGGCAGAAGGCACGCGTTCCCTGATCTTCGCGAACAGTTCCTTCGGGCAAAAGCTCATGCAGGTGATGTTGAAACTGTTGCGGTGTTTCAGTCTTGAAGGGTCCGCCTCCATCAACTGTGTCACTGCATTCAGTGCGTCAGGCATATAGAGCATGTCCATATAGGAGTCCTCGGGAATCGGGCAGGTGTAGTGGCCTGTCTTGAGTATCTCATAGAACACCTCGACTGCATAGTCGGTAGTACCGCCGCCGGGAAGGCATCCGTTGGAGATAATGCCGGGGAAACGCACGCTTCTGGCATCCACTCCAAAACGATGGAAGTAGTAATCGGAAAGAAGCTCACCTGTCACCTTGCATACTCCGTAGATGGTGTCGGGTCTCATGACCGTGTCCTGGGGAGTCTTGTCGTGAGGAGTGCTGACACCGAATGCTCCGATGGAGCTGGGGGTGAACACCGCTGTCTTGAACTCCTTGGCAAGGGTCAGGGAGTTGACCAGCGCGCCCATGTTGATCTTCCAGGCAAGTTCGGGATTCTTCTCACCGGTAGCCGAAAGAAGGGCCACGAGATTGAAGATGGCATCTATGTTGTTGTCCTTGACAGCCTGACCGAAAGCATTGAAGTCAAGAGCATCCAGCTTGATTGCCCTGGCGTATGTTCCGATCTTGGCGACAGCCTCGTCTTTAAGGTCTGCACCGATTACATTGTCTTCCCCATAATGTTTCTGGAGGTGGGGTACCAGTTCGGTGCCGATCTGTCCGCCGGCGCCTATAACTAATATACGTTTCATATACGTTAACTTTAGTTGTTGTTTTATTAAACCGCAAAAATATAAAAACTTTTTCTATCGGTTTAATTAATTTGCACCGGCGGAAAAGTTCCGGTTAAATATCAACGCTGAAAACGACAAATTCTGTCCGCATAAAGCGCTCAAACAGCATACAGCAGTCTTTCCACCCGGTCCCTTTTTATATACCGTCCCCCGAATAAGGATTGCCGCCACAAATTTTTTCTTAATTTTGCGGTACTGAATAATTGCAACTATGAGAATTGTTTCAAGGATACTTTTTTTTATTGTCGTCATATTCTGCCTGGCGGTAATCATCTTCAATATCCCGTCGGTGTTCATGGACTCGGTGAGGGCGTATAAGACGTATCTGTGGTTCGGCTGCGGCGCCCTGGCGTATTTCATGATCATGCTTATCCCACCGGTGCGCAAGAACGAGAAATGGCTTCAGACTTTCTCTCATGAGCTGACCCATACGGTAGTGGGCATGATGTTTTTCCGTAAGATCAACTCCTTCCAGGCCTCCGACAACGGTACCGGAGTGATATATCACAGCGGACGCAGAAGGTTTGGCAGTATCTTTATCAGCCTGGCTCCGTACTGCTTCCCGATATTCACCTACTTGTTCATGCTGCTGCGCATACTCGGCTCGGAGGAGATGTACTATATCTTCGACATCCTCATCGGCTTTACAGCGGCTTTTCACTTTACCTGCTTCTGGAGGCAGACAGGCAACTATCAGACTGACATACAAGGACAGGGATATGTCCGCTCCTATATGTTCATCGCCGCCTGGAGGCTTTTCAACGCCACTATTATCCTGCTGACCATACGCATGGGCATCGTCGATGCAGTGACCTATATATTCCCGGAGTACTGGCACACTATTGTCGGCTGGTGGGATGCTCTCGCCGGCTGGATACAGCAGCTCCGCCCGTGATACACCTTGACTGATCATTAATTTATTATACTGATGAGAAAACATTTAATATTACTTTCGACATTCCTGATGGCAATGACATTATGTGCGGACGGCTTCGCCAAGGGCAGACAGTCCGTCATTGAGAAAAAACCGCTTGAGATTGTGGACGGCAAGTTCACTCCAGAGATCATGCTCCGGCTCGGACGCGTCTCCGACCCCCAGCTTTCTCCGGACGGCAGTAAGATACTCTACGGAGTTACCTACACCAGCATAGAGGAGAACCGCAGCGTGCGTCAGCTCTATGTGATGAACGCCGACGGCAGTGACAACCGGCAGATCACACATTTCACATCCAGCGCAAACAATGCCCGCTGGTACGGAGACGGCTCGATGATTCTCTATCTGCGTGACGGCCAGATCTGGTCGATGAAGGCCAACGGCTCGGGCGCACGTAAGGTGAGCGATATCCCCGGAGGTATCTCCGAGTTCAAGCTCTCCCCCGACCAGACCAAAGTGATGTACATCGCTCAGGTGCAGTACGCCACTAAGCCGACCGACCTGTATCCCGACTTGCCCAAGTCCTCGGGACGTGAGATTGACGGCCTGATGTACCGTCATTGGGACTGCTTCGTGGAGACCATTCCCCACACATTCGTAGCCGATGTGACCCGTTCCGGCAACAGCCTGAAAGTTGCCCCCGGCAAGGATATCATAGAGGGTACGAAGTTCGAGCTCCCCACCTTGCCTTTCGGCGGACTGGAGCAGCTCTCCTGGAGCCCTGACGGACAGTGGATCGCATATGCCTGCCGCAAGCTGATCGGCAAGGACTACGCTTTCTCCACCAATACCGACATCTACCTCTACAACGTGGCTGACGGTACTTGCGAGAACCTCACCGAGGGCATGAACGGATACGATACCGACCCGGTGTTCTCCCCCGACGGCAAGAGTATCGCATGGCTGAGCATGGAGAGGGCCGGCTTCGAGGCTGACCGTACGAGACTTTTCGTCATCGACCTGGCTTCGCGCGAGAAAAAGGAGCTGACAGTAGGTTTTGACCACGGGGCGATGTCCCCGGTATGGAAGGCCGACGGCAGCGGACTATATTTCAACGCACTGACATTTGCCCTGCAGGCCATATATTCCGTGGATATGGAAGGAAATATCACCAGAATCACCCCGGAGGACAGCTGGTATGACTTCGGAGGTGTAAAGGAGATGGGCAACAGCCACCTGCTTGCGACAGCCCAGTCCATGAGCAGACCGGACGAGATCGTATCGGTATCCATCGCAGACGGCTCGTTCACTTACCTTTCCCACGAGAACGATGACATATACGCACAGCTTGAGCAAGAGACTTACGAGCTCCGCTGGATTCCCACCACGGACGGCCTCAAGATGCTCACATGGGTGGTTTATCCCGCCGGCTTCGACTCCACCAAGGTGTACCCGACTATGCTGTTCTGCACCGGTGGCCCTCAGCAGTGCCTCAGCCAGAGCTGGTCTACCCGCTGGAACTTCAAGCTGATGGCAGCCAACGGCTACATCGTGGTACTGCCTAACAGACGCGGTACGATGTCTTTCGGTCAGAAATGGTGCGATGACGTGTCGCAGGACTATGCCGGCCAGTGCATCGACGACTACATGTCAGCTGTGTACGAGATGAAGCAGGAGCCTTATGTGGGCAAGATGGGCGCATCCGGAGCCAGCTTCGGCGGCTATTCGATCTACTATCTGGCAGGAGCGCATCCTGATGATTTCGATGCCTTCCTGGCTCATGCCGGCATCTTTAACCAGGAACAGATGTACATGATGACAGAGGAAATGTGGTTCCCCCAGTGGGAGAACGGTGGTGCGCCCTGGGATCTCGAGAAACCGGCAGCCCGCAGGCATTATGTAAACTCTCCTCACAAGCTCATACGCAACTGGAAGACCCCGATCATGGTGACCCACGGCGAGATGGACTACCGCGTACCTGTAGAGCAGGGCATGGCCGCATTCAATGCCGCCCAGATGATGGGCGTGCCCTCCCGTATGCTGCTTTTCCCCGAGGAGAACCACTGGATTCTCAGGCCTCAGAACGCCGTTCACTGGCAGAGGGATTTCTTCGCATGGTTCGACCAGTGGCTGAAAGAATAACCGGCACACCTGAATAGGACTTGTTTCAATTCAGCCCGCTCCCCAGTCGATTTAAAGTCGGCTTCAGGAGCGGGCTGTCGTATATCGGTTGCCGCACATAACCCGCAACCGGCTGACAGCACCTATGACTCGCTGACTAGCCAGCGGTCGATGCTGCGGGTGGCTGAGGAAGTAGTACTAGGTATCCGTCCTTGCGGAGACCCTATTCCTTAACTGCTGGGCCATAATCGACGATGTCGTTGAAATGCCCTTGGACGTGTATCAGGACACTAATAAAAAACCGGAAAATGCAAGGCTGCTCGAAATAATTAATTATCTTTGTATGATGTACTAAAATTGATGCGTTATGGAAGAAATCAGAAATGACAGTCCTCATCAGGATAAGGGCAGGCAGGCCAAGGTAAAGCTGACCTTCGAGGGAGGCGGCTCGATAATGCTCGGACTGATAGTCCTGGGATGGTTTATCTATGCCGGCATAGGACGCTTCGCGGACAGAGACCGCAGCGTAGTGGTGAAAGGCCTCTCGGAAAGAGAGGTGGTGGCAGACCAGGTCATCTGGCCTCTTGCATACAGGCTTGCAGGCAATGATCTGAAATCGCTGTACACTGAGATTGAGCGTTCCAATGCGGTGATAGTGGACTTCCTCACATCCAACGGCATACCACAGGAGGAGATAACCGTGGCACCGGCATCGGTAACAGACCTCCAGGCCGAAAGATACGGATACAACAATGAGGATCCGTTCCGCTATAAGGCTGTATCAGTAGTGACGGTAGCCTCAGACAAGATAGAGCTGGTACGCAATCTTATGAACAAGCAGGGAGACCTGCTCAAGAAAGGGGTTGTGATAGCCGGTGACGATTACCAGTTCCAGACTGTCTTCTCTTTCAACAGGCTCAATGACATAAAGCCGGAGATGGTGGCCGAAGCCACTCAGAACGCAAGGGCAACTGCCCAGAAGTTCGCCGAGGACTCCGACAGCAAGATAGGAAAGATACGCTCGGCATCCCAGGGTCAGTTCTCGATTTCCAACCGCGACCAGAACACCCCGCACATCAAAGTGGTAAGGGTGGTCACGACCATAGAGTATTCTCTTAAAGACTAGACGGAGATGGCTACATACGATGCGCTTGACTATACCGCCGCCGCTGAAAGGCTGGCTTCCGGAGCGTTTGTCAGAGTCCCTGTCACCGGTAGCGGAATGCGCCCGTTCCTCAGGCCCGGTGAGGACAGTGTCCTGCTCGCTCCCGTAAAACTGACGGGGCACAATTACAGCCCACGGGAACTGAATGTGTTCTCTTCACGCTGCGATGAGTCCGGGAAAAAATACAGAAACCGCTCCTGCGCCACAGGACGTATGACCATCAGGCGGAGAGACGTGGTTCTGGTCCGTTTTAAGGACAACATGCCTCCGGCTCTTATGCGCGTAGTGCATGTATGGGGTACACTACTGCTGCTTAGGGAAGACAGTTCCTACGCTCCTTACGAAAGTGCCACTGTATCGGATGTGTTCGGAGTCGTAGTGGAAGGTACTTGCCGCGGTGGAAGGCATTTCAACTCATCTTCCAGAAAATGGAGATACGCGTCCAAGGCATGGACTGCATCCTACAGGCCAAGGCTGTGGGCAGGTAAGATAAGGAGATATCCCACGAAGTCAGCCATATCCATGCTGGCTGTTTTGACCGTAGCGGTGATTCTCTCCTGTGTGGACAAAGGCAGCAACGGCATCATACGGATAGAAGACGGCCAGTTCGTCAAGCACGGCGAGCCGTATTACTTTATAGGGACGAACTTCTGGTACGGACCGATTCTGGCCTCGGAAGGCAGCGGAGGTGACCGGGAGCGTCTTTCACGCGAGCTGGACAGCCTGTGCGCCATGGGAGTGCGCAACCTGCGCGTGCTGGTCGGCTCGGACGGCGATCGCGGAGTGTATACCAAAGTAGAGCCTACCCTTCAATATGCTCCGGGCAAGTACAACGACACCCTTCTCCGCGGACTGGACTATTTCCTGGTGGAGCTGGGCAAGCGGGACATGGAGGCTGTGCTTTATCTGAACAACGCCTGGGAATGGAGCGGCGGCTACTCGCAGTATCTCCAATGGGCCGGTTACGGCGACATACCCCTGCCCAGGGTAGATGGCTACAACGAATACGTGGACTACGTGTCTGACTTCTTGAAGTCCGACTCGGCCATGGGTATGTTCCGCCGTTATGTGATGGACATCGTCTCACGGACCAACACTGTCACAGGCAAGGCTTACCGGGATGACCCGGCCATATTCTCCTGGCAGATATGCAACGAGCCAAGGCCCTTCGGAGAGGAGAACAAGGAGACTTTCAAGACATGGCTGACTGAGACGGCCGAGATTATCAAGGCCATCGATCCCAACCACATGGTATCTGTCGGCAGCGAGGGCAAGTACGGCTGCGAGGTGGATCTGGCATTATGGGAGGAAATAGGCCGCTCTCCTTATATAGACTATCTGAATATCCACATCTGGCCTTTCAACTGGGGCTGGACATCCCGCGATGACATGAATGACGGCACGGTAGAGCCGGCCATAGCCCTCTCGCTGGAATATCTGGACGAGCACATGGAAGTGGCCCGCAGGCTGCACAAGCCTCTGGTAGTGGAAGAGTTCGGCTTTCCCAGGGACAGCGTGGGCTTCTCGCGCAGCACTTCCGTAAGCATGAGAGACAGATACTATGAGGCCATGTTGTCGCAGATGGCCGGTCAGAAAGCCTCCGGGACCCTGCTTGCCGGCTTCAACTTCTGGGGTTGGGGCGGTATTGCAGAACCGTCACAGGATCATCTGATGTGGCAGCCCGGTGACGACTATACCGGAGACCCGGCTCAGGAGGAACAGGGCCTGTACTCCGTCTTCGCATCCGACACATCCACTGTCTCAATCATTAGACAATACGCACTGACTGTTAACGAGTAGCCGGTAATGAAAAGACTGCTTATACTTACTGTCTGCATGACTGCCGCCGTTTCCGCTCATGCCGCCCAGGCACGGTCGCTGACAGACACCCTGCTGGACGGCAAGGTCTCCGAGACATTCCTGGACAATCACGACATGGCTTTCCAGATGCGCGGCTCACTAAGAACCGACATCCCGCAGGGAGACAAACCGTCAGCACGCTTCCGCATGGACAACTTCCGTTGGAACATAGAGGGACGGATTGGAAAAAACAGGGAACTATACTACCATTTCCGCCAGAGCTTCAACGCCAACTTCCGCTCCAACACATTTGACAACCTGCTCGAATCCATAGACTATGCCTACATGGCATGGACTCCTGTCCGTCAGTTCACTCTGACTTTCGGCAAGCAGGTCATGGCCCTCGGAGGCCAGGAGGCATGGGCCGCGCCTGTATACGTCATCCAGTACAGTGACTTCGGAGGCAGTTTCCCCTGCTACCAGCTTGGAGTCATGGGGACCTGGCACATCACTCCTACCCAGGACCTCGCCGTACAGATTTCCAACCTCAGAGGTGTCTCGGACGAAGAATATTTCCAGGGAGGCCTTCCAGAAGGAGTAGAGTCATCCAGAGCCCCTTTCCTGTACACCCTCAACTGGAACGGCAATTTTTTCAACGATGCACTGGAATTCCGCTGGTCAGCCTCCTACGGTTCACAGGCCGTAAGAAAGGACCTCTGGATCGTTGAGCTGGGGCAGTCCTACCGCAGCACCTGGTGGGGAGTCTACCTGGACCTGATATATTCCCGTCAGGACCTGGATGCCAACGGCATACTCAGCCGGGCCTCCGTCTTTTCCGACGGTCTGGACCACACCTTGGAGAACGTGGAGTACTTCTCGGCCATCGGTTATCTGCACCTGTTTTTCAGCCCATCATTCTCGGCATTTCTGAAAGGTTCCATCGAGCACGGAAGCCTCTACAGGCCCTACGGAGAAATACCGGCAGGCCTGTGCCGATCCAGTTGGAACGCACAGGCCTGTCTGGAGTACATGCCTACCAAGAGCCGCGACTTCCGCTTCTTCCTGCACTACAACTACTACAGTTCCTCCCCTACCGGCTACGGCACCGCCTTGGGCATCGCCTCCACGCAGGAGCACCGCATCACCCTCGGCCTCATCTACATCATGAATATATTTTAGCAATAAACTCCTGCACGGAACATCCCATCAGGGACCGGATATGCGAGCGCTCGACATAAAGTGACTTCTCGCTGATACCTCGCAACTTGGCCGTTGTCCCCGTAGAGAACCCGCAGGCCAGACAGGCCACAGTCAGCAGCTCCCTGGGCTTGAGTTCCGGACATTGTTCCCTCACCGTACCGACAAGACCAGGATACAGCGCGTCGCACAACTCGTACACCCTTGCCTCCACGGAATTCCCGTCCTTGTCATTGAGGTCAAAATACTCCCCGAGCACACCACGCACCTTCGGGGCGATGGCAGAGGTGTCACCATAACGGTAATACGTATCGACCAGACTGTCCGTCAAAGCCAACATCCGCCCCAAGGTCTCCAGATGCATCCGCTTGGGAGTCTCCCCGTCCACACGCTTACGGAGCGACTCATTCTCATCGATATACTTTCTGTTTATCCTCCGGAACTTTCCCAACGTCATCATCAGGACTGCGATGAGAGCCGCGGCACACACCGTCACCGACACGATGATTATCACCGCATTGCGCACACGATACCTCAGACGGTAATTGTCAGCCTCGGCACGGCTGCTGTCGTAGAGCTTCTCAGCCTGGCTCAACTGCGCCCGGACTCCCGCCTCCATCAGACTGTCGGACATGTCCCACGCCTGTTTGCGGTACCGGGCCAACGCCTTCCAGTCTTCCTCCGCCTCCGCTATATAACAGCAGGCCAAAAGACTGTCATACAGCGACAGTCCGCTGACTTTTTGAGACCTATCCTCTACAAGTCATCAGCAATCCACTGAGCTTCAGACATTTGAATAATCACATCTGAGGATAGGGGTGACTGAAATACGTCAAAATAGGCAAAAACTGCCACCCCTATCCTTGCACTAATACAAGTAACACACTATCCATCAGACCAATAGGCCAAAACGCATAAGGATAGGTCTCTCGACACAGACAGGTATTCGAAGACAAGATGCGCAATGGCACGCACCGGCACTTCAGTCTCAGCGCAGATAACGACCGCGGCAAAAGACCGAACACATACAGCAGACACATAAACTGTGCTA
Source organism: Candidatus Coprenecus pullicola (assembly GCA_018711925.1). GTDB lineage: Bacteria > Bacteroidota > Bacteroidia > Bacteroidales > UBA932 > Coprenecus > Coprenecus pullicola. Next base: position 52,419 of record DVHR01000043.1, on the reverse strand, counting down.
TACGGACAGCATCAATTAACGATTATTGCGGTGGTTGTGGAAAACTTTTTTATATTTGCAACCGCTACATGAATTACTAATTTAAATTTAAATTTACACTTATGACTCTATTCATTGTCATGACGGTACTCCTTCTCGCCGCTGCGGGATTTGTGTACTATACCAACCGGCACGGCCAGCCCAAGGGTCTTATACCCGCTGCGCTGGCAAACATGGGAGAGCGTTTCGGATTCTACATCATGATGGCCATCCTGACTCTCTTCATCTCATCGAAATTCGGTCTCAACAAGACTCAGACAGGTCTGATCTACTCCGTCTTCTATGCGGCCATCTATCTGCTGGCACTCGTAGGAGGCATCATCGCCGACAGGACCAGGAACTACAAAGGAACTATTCTGGCTGGTCTTATCCTGATGGCCGTGGGCTATTTCATCATTGCATGGCCTACCGAGACCCCCGTCTCCAACATGGCCGTCATCCTGACCCTGACATGTTTCGGCCTCCTTGTCATCGCATTCGGTAACGGTCTGTTCAAAGGCAACCTCCAGGCCGTAGTCGGACAGCTCTACGACAATGAGAAATACGCCAAGAAACGCGACGTAGGTTTCCAGATCTTCTACATGTTCATAAACATCGGAGGTTTCTTCGCTCCTTTCATCGCCATCGGTATCCGCAACTGGTGGCTCGGCAAGCAGGGATTCGCCTATAATGCCGACCTTCCGGAGCTCTGCCATCAGTGGCTGCGCGCAGCTGACGGCGGCACGGCCATGACCGAGCAGGCTTCCGGCCGTCTGATGGAACTGGCATCCCAGGTATCCGGGGGCACAGCCTATACAGCCGACACCATCGGTGACTTCGTTAACAGCTACCTCAACGTGTTCAGCACCGGTTTCCATTATGCGTTCGCCGCAGCCATCGTGGCCATGCTGATTTCACTCGTGATCTTCCTCGCCAACCGCAGGAGACTTCCCGACCACAGCAAGAAAGCAGCTGCGAAAGAGGGCAGTGACAACGCACAGGCACCTACAGTTGAGGAAGTCAAGATGGATGCCAAGGAAGTGCGCCAGCGTATATACGCCCTGTTCGCTGTATTCGCGGTGGTTATCTTCTTCTGGTTCTCTTTCCATCAGAACGGATATTCCCTGACCTATTTTGCCCGTGACTATATCAACCTGGATGTCATCAATATCGACCTCGGCTTCACTCAGATAGTGGGAGCGGAGATCTTCCAGTCCGTCAATCCTTTCTTCGTAGTATTCCTGACGCCTATCATCATCGGTATCTTCGGATGGCTGCGCAACCGTGACAAAGAGCCGTCCACTCCTATGAAGATCGGTATCGGCATGGGTATCGCCGCTGTGGCCTATATCTTCCTTACCATCTGTTCAGCCGGTCTTCCTACAAGTGAAGAAGTGGCCGCAATGGGAGGTCTGGACGCATCGCAGAGACTTTCTCCGCTGGTTATGGTGGCCATGTATTTCATCCTCACCACGGCAGAACTGTTCATCAGCCCTCTCGGACTGTCATTCGTGTCAAAAGTAGCGCCTCCTCATCTGCAGGGTATCATGCAGGGCTGCTGGCTCGCAGCGACAGCTATCGGCAACCAGCTGCTGTTCATCGGAGGCATACTCTACGACTCAATCCCTCTGTGGGCCACATGGTGCGTGTTCGTCGCAGCATGTCTCATCTCCATGGGTGCGATGCTCGGCATGGTACGCTGGCTCGAGCGAATCACTGAAGGTAAAAAAGCTTAATATACAATGTTCAAAGGTCAACCAAAAGGCCTCTACGCGCTCGCCCTTGCCAACACGGGCGAGCGCTTTGGCTATTACACGATGCTCGCGATCTTCACCCTGTTCCTGCAGGCGAAGTTCGGTTTCTCGGAGGCAGTGACCTCCAATATCTACGCTGGCTTCCTGGCGGCAGTTTACTTCATGCCGTTCATCGGAGGCATACTCGCCGACAAGTTCGGCTACGGGAAAATGGTAGTTTCCGGTATTGTTGTCATGTTTGCAGGTTACTTCTGCCTGGCTATTCCGACGGGGGGTGATATTGTGGGCAAGATAGCCATGTTCGGCTCGCTGCTGCTCATCGCGGTCGGCACCGGCCTGTTCAAGGGCAACCTGCAGGTAATGGTGGGCAACCTCTACGACGATCCAAAATACTCGTCCAAGAGGGACGCCGCCTTCTCGCTGTTCTACATGGCCATCAACATAGGTTCGCTCTTCGCACCCACAGCGGCTACAAAGATCACCGAGTTCTGTCTCCGACAGGAAGGACTGGTCTACAACGGGGAGATACCTGCTCTGGCCAACCAGTATCTGGCCGGTGCGTCTTCCATGGCCCCTGATGCCCTGAACCGTTTCCAGACTCTGGCCACGGCACAGGGAGTTACCGATGTGACTGACCTGACGCAGTTCTCCCAGCACTACATCGACACCCTGTCCGGAGCCTATCACTGGGGTTTCGCGGTGGCCTGCGTGTCGCTTGTACTCTCGATTCTGATCTATTTCGGCTTCCGCAAGAGCTTCAAGCATGCGGACGTTACCCAGCGTGAGCTGGAGGCCAAGAGCTCCCAGCCAGTCGTGGAACTTACCAAGGAACAGACCAAGTCCCGTATCACAGCCCTGCTGCTCGTGTTCGCAGTAGTCATCTTCTTCTGGATGGCTTTCCAGCAGAACGGTCTGACCCTTACCTTCTTTGCCCGTGACTATACGGCTACCGAGATGACCGGTCTGTCGAGGATACTTGCCAATGTGCTGAATCTCGTGCTGATTATCATCGCGGTCTACGGAGCATTCGCCATCTTCCAGTCCGAGAAGAAGCGCAGCAAGCTGATAGCCGGACTTGTTACGCTGGCCTCCATCGTGGCCCTGATATTCAGCTACCGCTCACTCGGAGACAAGCCCGTCACCCTGCTGCCGCAGATATTCCAGCAGTTCAACCCGTTCTTCGTAGTGGCCCTGACCCCCGTGTCCATGGCCGTCTTCGGAGCCCTGGCAGCCAAGGGCAAGGAGCCTTCCGCTCCCCGCAAGATCGGTATCGGCATGTTCATCGCCGCCCTCGGCTTTCTGATCATGGTGTTCGGTTCTCTCGGCCTGCCTACTCCTGATGCCCTGAAAGAAGGCGCGACATTCCAGCGTGTCACACCGAATGTGCTGATATCCACGTATCTCGTGCTGACGTTTGCGGAGCTGTTCCTCTCCCCGATGGGTATCTCCTTCGTATCGAAGGTGGCTCCTCCCAAGTACAAGGGTATGATGATGGGCCTCTGGTTCGTGGCCACAGCCATCGGCAATTACATGGTTTCCATCATCGGCATGCTCTGGGGCGGTCTCCCTCTCTGGGTACTGTGGAGCATCCTCATCGCCCTCTGCGTCATCTCCGCCGTATTCATCTTCTCCATCATGAAGAAGCTGGAGAATGCCACCAAGGACTGATACGTCTGACCATAGCTTCCGTGCAGATACAATTCCACCGCTGTCATAGTCTATCTATGAGAATCGTGGATCAACAATAAAATCAAAGGGTAACCCAAAAGACATAACGGTTACCCTTTTTCTATAACATTCGAGTACTACCTGCCAGCTGGATAAAAATCAACAACTATTTCTATTAAATTTGCAAAAAGATTATCTATGACGCCAGCATCCAAAATATCCCCGGCCCTCACTGTCGAAGTTATGGTTTCCCGCAAGGAAGGCCAATACTATGATGTCAAATCTGCTAAGAAGAAGCCGGCAGAATTGGCTGATATTGTGAGTGCTTACGCCAATGCTGAGGGAGGGACTGTCGTTATCGGCATAAGCGACAAGACACGCAAAGTGGAGGGTGTTGACTCTCAAGGAGAAGAGAAAATCAACAATTTCCTCAATCTTCCAAAAGATTGTTGCATTCCTATGCCGGAATATAAACACGAGTTCGTGGATGTAATCAATGATGCCGGAAAGCCGGACCGGCTGATTCTGCTGCATATCAGGCCGTCAATAGACAAAGTCATCCATACTGCCAAAGACGAGGTGTATCTTCGCATAGGAGACAAGAGCAGAAAACTCACGGTCGAAGAGATCCGCCAGTTGGAGTATGAGAAAGGGGTCGCCCACTATGAAGAAGAGGTTTGCCCGTACGCAACAATGGAAGATTTGGATCCCGAACTACTAAATGCATATAGGCAGAAGATCGGGGCTGCTCATCAGACAAACGAGCAAGTACTCCGTGCCCGTCAATTCATCGTGAATCGTCATGGTGAAAAAGCCCTCACCAATGCCGCTGTACTTCTTTTCGGCAAGAATGTTCTGAGTTTCTTTCCACACTGCCGTATCCGTTACATCAGGGTCAACGGAACAGCTATGCGCACAGGGGCCGATTTCAATGTGATTAAAGACCGTAATTTTGATCTGCCGCTACTGAGACTTATTCCAGAAGCCAGAAGGTTTATTTCTGACCAATTGGAAGAACGGACTACACTTGAGAGTGACGGCAGATTTCACACTTATCCTGAATACCCCGAATTTGCCTGGGTGGAAAGCATAACGAATGCCGTCTGCCATAGGCAATGGGGCTTAAGAGGAGACTACATCCTCGTGTCCAAATATAACAACCGCTTGGAAATCAAGAGCCCAGGCCGCCTTCCCAATATTGTTACAGTCGATAACATTTTCACTACCCGCTTTGCCCGCAATCCTATCATCTCAAGAGTACTGACGGAAATGGAACTTGTGCGGGAACTCAACGAGGGGGTTCCACGCGTATTCGCTGTCATGAAAGAGGCCGGACTTCCGGAGCCGAAAATTGTGGAGACTGCGGCTAATGTCACTGTTGTTCTATACAACGGGAAGACACCTATGGAAAGTAAGTCTGTGGCAGATGTTGGCTCAGAGAAAACTACGGAGAAAACTACGGAGAAAACTACGGAGAAAATTATCAGGATTCTTGAAAAACGTCCATACGTAACGGCTGCACAGCTTGCAGATGAACTGGGAATTACCGTGGACGGTGTGGACTACAACATCCGCAAGCTGAAGAGGCTTGGCCGCATAGTCCGCATTGGAGGTAACAAGGGCGGTTACTGGGAAATCATAGACAAGTCAAATGTTTCGGAATAAGGAAGATCTCACTTATCCGTAATAGAACCCCGGAACTCAGGGGACATAAAGCCTTGAGAATCGCTCCTGAAGAATGCGTATTCCTTTTCATAATGGAGGGATTCGGGACAATCTCTTATAATTTCAGGAAAATGCCGGTGCGCAGGGCCGCTGATCCGGCCAGTCCGGCCCGTACCCTCTTCAACCGCTTCTTCCGGAAGCACACCGGCCAGTCCCCCGTCGAGTACCGCAAAGAATCCTGAGCGGCATCCTTCTATGATTATAAAGCGGACAGTTCCGTGCAGACAATCATCTCCGGGCCCCGGAAGACTATGGTGATGAGATGCAGGGTGGTGTCCGCGCTCAGTCTCTGCAGCGCCCTGTCCGCTGCGTACCGACGCAGCTGCTCCCCGGCCTCCCGCTCTACACGGGCCGCATCAGTGTCCGTGGCTCCGGCCTTAAGGTATTTCAGTTCAATGACATAGCTATGAGCCACTTCCGGGTAGCGGGCCTTGTCAGGCAGCAGGAGCAGGTCCCCGTAGCCGTAGTTCAGCTCTATCTCAGGGCGGACCAGATACAGCGGGCTGAGCGCGAGGTATGCCTTGAAGAAGCCCTGCAGGTCGTGCTCACGGCGGGAGGCGTCGCGCACTGAGGACACCTCGCGGTAGGAGGCGGCGATGCGCTCCACGAGGGGACGCCATTCGCCGGCGGCGGCCAGATGGTAGAAGTCCTCGCTCAATTTTATGGTGTCCATGTCCGCCGACTTGCGGTAGTAATCCCTCATGAAAGTCCAGTACTGCTCCTGCACGCAGTTGTTCGGGATGACCATCCTCAGCTCCCCGAAGACCTCCCGGTCCATCGTCAGAAGTCCGTAATAATAGAGGAGGCTGCGGAAGTTCTCGTCCTCGGTGATGTACTCCGCCGGGAACGAGCTCCTGAGTTTCATAGTGATGCCTCCCTTGGCAGCTATCTCCTCAATGACACTCATGCGGTCCTCCCGCCTGCTGCCCCTGTCGATGATGTCGGCCAGCATCCATACTTTTCGAATATCTGTCCGGATGTTCTTGTCCAACATTTCCCCAGGCGGCCGCCCGAAGGCAATCTGGTGATTGAGGTAGTAGAACACCATGTCGCAGTTGTACAGACGGTCGTCCCCTAGGCATTCCCGTGAGAAGCAGTAGTTGTTGTACCACGGCTGCATCTCGGCGGTCATGGCCTCTATGTCTGCGTCCGGGCGGAGTTTCCCGTGCTCCTTGTAGTAGCGGAACATCACCTCCACGTCCGTCTCCGTGAATCCGAGCATGTGGTTGAACCTCGGGTCCTGCGAGATGTTCCAGTCGATGTTGTAGCCGCTGGAGAGGTCATCGAGAGTCACCGGAGACACACCGATGAGAAATGTCCTGCTGAACATGGCCTTGAATATCTTGAAATATTCCCTGAAGAATCCGCTGGAATGAGTGAGGTTGCGGAACATGTCTATGCCGCTGTCACTGAGGACGGCGTTCGTGAAGTTGTCGTACTCGTCGACTATCAGGTAGAGGGGATAGCCTCTCTTTGCAGCATGGAGATTGATGTAGTTGAGCTTGTCTCTCGCTGTCACCATTGACTTGACTTCGCTGACAAAACTCTCATCGTAGTATTTCGCGTATGTCTCTGCGAAGGTATCGAGCGCTATTCCGCAGTAAGAGTTGAAGTTGCGTTCCAGGTCATCTGTCCCTTTGCCGGTGCCGATGAGGGAGAAGTCGAAGTAGATGACCTGGAAGGAGTTCCTCAGCGGCGTGGGGTGCTCATGTATCCACAGCCCACCGAACAGCCGGTCGAACCTGTCCGCCGCCGCGATGTCGTAATAGGCCCTGAGCATACTGACAAACAAGCTCTTACCGAAGCGCCTCGGCCTTATCAGAAAAAGATAATCACCCACATCCTCCATCTGGGGCAGGTACATTGTCTTGTCCACATAGTAGAAGTTCTCAATCCTGACTTCCTCGAACTTCGCCACCCCGTAGGGTATCTTCTTTACTTGCTCTTCCATGATATCTCTCCTTTAGTCCATCGGTCCTCTCCGGCCGGTACAAAGATACTCACTGCCCCGCTGATTTCAAAACCACTTCCGTAAAAAAGAGCGGCCGGAACATTCCAGCCGCCCGTTCTCATGATATGATGAAAAACAAGGGTTATTCCTCGTACGCAAGGTCAACGGAGCCGTTTGCCGGCACGATGACGGCGTTGTCGTAGATGTCCAGGTCCATGTATGTCACGTTGGGATATGTCAGACTGCCGGCGGAGTCAGCGGAGCCGGGCCGCGCTACGGCTATTATCACCGAAGTGTTCTCAGGCACGAGTACTGACCGGGGCAGCTCTGCCTCAAGGGAATATCCTATGACCTCATTCTCAGCCGTGGACTGGAGCGGATCCCCAAATATATCGTCGGTAAGCACCTCGCGCACGACGAAATTGTGCTCGTAGTCACGTGCGTCACCCTCTTGCGAATAGATGATGCCGCTCTCAACCAGAAATTGACCTGTACGCCCAATGAGTCCTGAGCCGCGAGCGAGCCCTTGAGATATGGCAGGGTGAGCGCCGCCACCGAATCCTGATGACCTATGTCGCGGTAGTGGTTGCATCTATCTATAAGTTGCTGAAGAGAACCTGTATGCCGTGGCTGCTCTGTCCCACTATGACTTGAGCATGAGCAGACAGCAAACAGCATCATTGTCAATATGAGGTTAATGCAGGATTTCATATATGCAAATTTATGGAAAAATTTGCAATCCTCATCGGAATATGGTCCCGCGCCGTTCTTGTTCTGCCTATCACGGGTATCCGTGTCGCTTACGGCCACACGAGAAATGCACCTCATTTTTCAATCTACTGCAAATCAGATAGTTGAAAACGGATGCATTCCTCAGCGTCTCAAAACACCCGAAAATGCGCGGCACTTTATATACCACTTTATAATCAAGCACATGCAGAATGGCCTGCATTTGTCAGTTCAGGCCAGGGACGGGCTGACTGGGTCTGTGGGGACTTACATACGGAATCGTTGTCAGGAATCCACGTTGCTGTATATGTCACCCATAAAGCAACCTCTAACTTATTAAAGCCCTGATATCCAGGACAATATTATAAAATAAGCTGCGCTATGGCCTGAAAAAACAGACCATAGCGCAACCAACATACCAAGAACGCGCTGATTAATAAATAGTTAAGCACAGCACCCTTGCTTTATGGTAAGCGGTATCTTTGCGGATAGTCAGATTAGATGACACTGTTATTGCAAATTTCCAGCGATAACCGTCAGCCTATGGAAAATTTTCCTAACTTTGGTACGCTTATTAATTTGCAACGTAGAGAGTCATGCTGAAGCCACTGTCAAATATTCAAAGTCTCATAGCGTTATGCGTGCTGCCGCTGCTCCTGGCAGTGGGCTGTGCGCAGAAGCAGAAGGGGCCGCTGTCCGGGGACTACATCGACATGGCCGACTGTGACGTACCTGTCGTGCAGGCTGTGGAGGACAGCCGCATAGTAGTCCTTGACAGTGACGGGCAGCCATTGCAGATAATCCACGTGGACGGGCAGCTGTATATGTTCGACATTAATCCGGAGACAAAGGACATCTGGGGATTCGACGGAGATTATGTTTTACACCACTACAAATACTGAAGATTATGAGAATCATCCGTTTTTTCACCGTACTTGCGGTTATGGCAGTCTCGGCAGCAGCAGCCTCTGCCCAGATCTCATTGGGCGGAAGTACCATTGAGCCTCTTGGAGCGGAGACGGAGATTGTCGACCTCTCCTCCCCGGCTGGCAGCGGCAGTCTTCTGGTCAGTGTGGACGTGGAGTATCCGGACGGCTCCGACAGCACATTCTACTATGTCACCTCGTCAATGGAGGCCGCTGTGGAGGCTGCCGGCGTGGTCCAGTCCGAGATCTCCAATATGATGACGATACACAATGAGGACACTATCAGCGATTTCATGAAGCATTTCCAGGACCGTTTCCCTAAGATAGAGATGTGGTTCATGATCTCGGCTGTAAAAGAAAGTGAAAATCAAAACGACATATCCGCAGTGGCCTACGGACAAGGCACTGAGCCTTTTTTCTGTTCTGAACCGGGCATGGTACGCATTTATGAAGCACGTGACGCTGACGGCAAGACAGTCTCTTTCAATGCGGATTCCCTGGCTGACTTTACAGGCGACTTCACTCAGGGACATGCCACAGTGATCTCCACTGTCACATATCCGGAAGACACCAGCCGTTTCCGCTCCATGACACTGATGAGATTTGACCGGGGCGAGGTGATAATGGACATGGCCGCGCTGATGGAAGAGGCCATGCAGGAAGGCATGAGGCAGTCTCTGAATGCAATGGGCGACGGTGATGATGCTGAGAATCAGGCAGCCATGAATGAGATTCTGGATAACACCACTGTCTCAGGCGAATGCAGAGGCATACCGGCTGACATCTATGAAGGAATGGAACTGCCGGATTACAGTATCGAAATTAAAATAATGTTCATAACCTCGAAGATGGGCTGCAAAGACAGGAAAGTCATCGGCCGCGAGTCCGTAACAACTCCCGCAGGTACTTTCGACTGCTATGTAATAGAGGAGACAATGACTGCCAAGGCCATGATGGTCAACGAGAAGACCCGGCAGGTGTCATGGTACGCCCGTGGCGTGGGCCTGGTCAAACAACAGACCTTCGACAAGAAAAAACTCACCGGCACTACCCTGCTCACCGCCATCCGATGAGATGACAGACCCTTTGCATATTCCATACCCTTTTTCTATTTTTGCCGCGCATTTTAAAAAACATCCATACCGACAGCCAATCTAATACTTCAGCCATGCATATAAAGGCCCTTGTCATCACAATTATATTGACTGCTGCCGCATGTTTCAACTTATCAGCGGCAGTAGACACCCTTAGTACAGATAAAAAAGACTCCGAGGACAGCAAGTTTCTCCGTTTCATTTCAGAGAAAGTAACGGTCAGCGGATACGCCCAGGCCGGATTTCAATATGACTCCTACGACATTGCGCAGGACAAGGCTTTCAACAAGTTCAATCTCTCCAGGGCGATGATAATTGCCGATATCGAACCCATAAAGCATCTCGATCTCTACTTCATGGCCGACCTGGTAAAATTCAGGTTGCACGAGCTATTCGTCAGATACCGCCCGGTAGATGCGTTCTACATCCGTCTCGGACAGTACAAGACCCCCTTCACTATAGAGAGCAATATGTCTCCCTCCGTCCTGGAAATAATAAAGGGCGCACAGGCAGTCCAGTATCTTGCAGGTATAGACGGTTCGGACGCATGCTTCGGAGGAGGAGCCGGCAGGGATCTGGGTCTGGAAGTAGGAGGCGCATTTCTGAAAATAGGAAAGGATAACCGCAATCTGATAGAATATAGAGTAGGTGTCTTCAACGGAGAGCCGTACAATACGGCCGAGACCAACAACCGGAAGGATGTCGTCGCAAGCCTGGCTCTCAGACCGGTGAGCATTCTCAAACTGCACGGCTCCGTCTATATCGGAGAAGGGACCGCAAAAGCAGACAGTCCCTACAAAGCTTTCCAGGCAGGAGACACATACCGGAGAAACAGATGGAGCGCAGGACTGGAGCTGAAGGCAGGACCGGTATATCTTAGGAGCGAATACATGGAAGGTCTGGACGCTACGGTCAGAAGCCGAGGCGCATACGCCACACTGACCGGATCTCCCGCAAAATTCCTGGACATAGTGGCCTCGGTGGATTATCTGGACAGAAACATTAGTCTGAATGACTGGCAATGCAACTACATCATAGGACTGCAGTGGAACATCTACCGTAAATGCCGTCTCCAGGCGCAGTATGTCTATCAGCAGCGCTCACGGAATAGCGAAGGCATCTACAGCGGTATTCCGTCCTCGCACATGTTCATCACGCAACTTCAGGTGGGCTTCTGACAGAGCTCTGAACAGTGCGTCGGGGATATCGGCTGAGGCGGTACGGAAGCCTGCGTTGCCGTTTATCTCGCACACCTTGAATCCGCCGTGTCCGTCGAAGAGAAGGTCCACGCCGGCGAAGAACAGACCGGCGGCACGGGCAGCGGCAAGGGCAGTAGAAGCGGCTTCAGGCGGCAGCGGGATCTGGCGGAAGGACCCGCCGGCGGCGAAATTGGACTTAAAACTGCGGTCGTTGTAGCGGAGCACGTGCCCGGCCACCTCGTCTCCGGTCACCCACACCCGGATGTCCCGGCCCCGGCTGGAAGCGATAAACTCCTGAAGCACCGGAGTGCAGCCGTAAGCCACTTCCTCCGGAGTCTCCCCGAATTCGGTTATGCCCCGCGACAATTCCTCCAGACGATGCTGTTCCTCCATGCGGCAGACCTCCAGAGCCTCCTTATACTCCCGCTCGTTGCCGATGAGAAAGACATTCTCCCCCTTGGAGCCGTAATTGAGTTTCAGGATAAATGGAACCACTGTCCCATCGCTGCTGTCAAGAAGTCCGAGGCGGCCGGCAACCTCCGCATAATCCGGATACCGTACACCCTGGCCGACAGGCATGAATGTCCGGGGCACCGGCCCCCCCGCAGCAGCCAAGACCACCGCAGACCGGTATTTGTCCCGGCACAGAATCATCGAGTCAGTGGAATTGACCACCGTCACCCCTTGAGACTCGTACCAACGCGACAGTGCGGTATTGTACCCGCGCATCAACACGAAGTCCGGAGTCCAAGCAGGAGCACCGGCAAGTGCACCCGCCCCGGGAGAATCATAGAACAGTACTTCCAGTTCCATCCCGTAACGGGCGGCCGCCTCCCGGAACCAGCCGAAGGCATTGTTTCCCCTCGGAGTCGTGGACGGATATATCAGCAAACCTCTTTTCATGCCGCGAAAATAGCATTTTTCATTGTGGAGAGAAAACCGTAGACTTGTTTAGCCGCCTTGACATGCCTTTCCTGCGAGGACGGCAGGCTGCGGCTCGGGAGCTGCAGCTGTGAGACCGGAGAACTGCTGTCGGGAAACGTCGGAACCGCAACTGGACGGGCAATCGGATGGGCAACCGGGCGCAACAACGGTAAGCAGGGGAGCGGTTATTTTCCACAATCACTTGATTTTCAACACATTTCAAAAATACCGAGTTCTTTTCACAGCTTTCTGAACCCGTCTGAGGATCGCACCCTTTCCGTAACTTACTGATCAGCGAGTGTTTACAAAACAGGCCCGCTGCACTGCTTACCGTTGCAAACAAAAAAGGGCGGCCCATCCAGTTTTACCGGGCCACCCTCTATAAATCTTCTCTCACAAAATTACTTTGAAAAGGCTATTTCAGCAAGTGCTCGTCGATTATCTGTTTAAGTTGGGCCCCAGAAAATATCTGAGGCTTCCAAGGCCCTATTTCAGCAAGTGCTCATCGATGATCTGTTTAAGCTGGGCCTTGGAAGGCGCACCGGGGCTCATCGACGGCTCCCCGTTGGCGGGGATAAAGAGCAGCGTAGGCACCGAGCGGATACCGAAGGCTCCGGCCAGCTCGCGTTCCTGGTCCACGTCCACCTTGTAAATCGTCAACTTGTCTCCGTACTCGGCCGCAAGTTCGTCCAGGACAGGACCGAGAGCCTTGCACGGTCCGCACCAGGTCGCGAAGAAATCCACAATGGCAGGACCCTCGCCCTCGTATTTCCAAGTCTGTGGATTAGCCTCGTAGTTATATACTTTCTGCAGAAACTCCGCTTTCGTTATATGCTGTACTTTTCCCATACCTTCGTCGTTTTTCCCGGCTTTCCTCTCCTGCCCGGCCGCCCCGTTCGGGACAGCGGACAGAAGCAGGATTCCGGCTGTTAATAGTAGTGTTGTTATGCGTTTCATTATTTCCTGTAAATTTTATCCTCTATCCTGTCCTTGGGGAGCTGGCGGGTGCAGAAGAACCAGTCGTAGCACTTCATGTCACCTTCCTCTCCGTCCATACGGCTCTTGGCCACTCCGCAGGAACCGGCCGTAGGCACGATCACCTCGTCTCCGGGCTGCCAGTCGGCGGGCAGGGCCACTCCGAACTCATCTGCGGTCTGCAGGCCTACAAGCACTCTCTTGAGCTCATCAAAATTCCTGCCAAGCGAGAGGGGATAATAGATAATGGTGCGTATGACGTTCTTCGGGTCGATGAAAAATACGGCTCTTACGGCCTGTGTGGCGCTCTCGCCGGGCTGGATCATGCCGTACTTGCGGGCAATGTCCATGGTGATGTCCTCGATGAGGGGGAAGCGTACCTCTACGTTCTTCATGCCCTTGTACTCTATCTTCTCCTGAATGGTGCGCAGCCAGGCAATGTGGCTGTAGAGACCGTCCACGGAGAGGCCGATGAGCTGGGTGTTGAGAGCCTCGAACTCGGCGGCGCGGGAGGCGAAGGTCATGAACTCGGAGGTGCAGACAGGGGTGAAATCGGCGGGATGGCTGAAGAGAATCTTCCATTTGCCCTTGAAATCCTCGGGGAAACGGATCTTACCCTGAGTGGTTACGGCCTCGAAAGCGGGGGCCTGGTCGCCTATGCGGGGCATCGGATAAAACTGCTGCTGGTTCTGGGTCTGGATGTTGTTGCTGTTGTCCATAATTATTGATTTTTAATGATTAATATTCCGTTTGTTTTTGTTTTACGTTGCAAAGATACGGCAGTGGTTTTTATAAATCAAATCGATAATTTTTATATTGTTATCGAAAATTTCTATATATTTGCCTGCAGACGAATCGAAGCCGGAGTGTACTCGACATAAAATTTGATGCAATGAACAGACATAGCACATCACCCGCAACTGACCAGGAACAGTTCCGCTCAGAAGCAAGGAATTCCAGCGCAATACAAAGACAGGCCTCCGGGACATCCGGCCCGGCAACCGGCTCAGCTGCCAAATCCACAGTTCCTCCTGTACCGGCTGAGGCCAATCTGAGCCTGACCGCCCTGCGCTACATCGTGGCCGTGGACACCCACCGCAACTTCGTCAGGGCCGCCGAGGCCTGCGGCGTCACCCAGCCGACCCTGAGCGCCGGCATACGCAGCATAGAGACCGCCCTGGACGTAACCATATTCGACCGGGGAGCACATCCCGTCCGGCCTACTGCACTCGGAGAGAAGATCATCGCCCAGGCCCGGGTGACCCTGCACAACGCCTCCATGCTGCATGAACTGGTCGCAGCAGAAAAGGGGAACGAGGGCGGAGAAGCCTCCATGGGCATCATTCCGACCATCGCACCGTACATACTGCCTGGGCTTTTCAAGCGTATACATTCCGATTTCCCCGCAGTACACCTGAAAGTCTCCGAGATGCGCACCCGGTTCATCATCGGGAAACTGCTGTCAGCGGAGATAGACATGGCCATCCTCGCCACCCCGCTGGAGCAGAAAGGCCTGCTGGAAATACCATTGTACTATGAGAAATTCACGGCCTATATCTCCCCGTCCGACGAACTGTACGCACTGAGCGAGATTCCGGCCGACAGCCTGGCATCCGACCGGCTGTGGATACTGGAAGAAGGCCACTGCCTCCGCAGCCAGGTCTTCAACTTCTGCCACAGTCACCGGCGCACCCACACCGAGTACCAGGCCGGCAGCATCGACACGCTCGTACGCATCGTAGACACCAACGGAGGCTACACCGTCATTCCGGAACTGCACACCGCCTTCCTCACCGAGGAGCAGCGCAGGAACCTCCGCCCTATCGTCCGCCAGACTGATGCCGCAAGCGCCGCCTCCGCTCCTTCTGTGTCCGGTACCTCCTTGACCGGAGCCTCCATGACCGCACCCCTGCCCGATGTACCCGGCCAGTCCATTGTCCCGGGCTGCCCTACCTGCATCCCCGTCCGCGAAGTCTCCCTCGTCATCCGGGAGGACTACGTCCGCGAGCGGCTGCTCAACGTCATCGCCGGCTGCATAAAGCACATTGTCCCGGAAGAGATGCTCGACTCCCGTCTCAAGCGGTTCGCCATCAAACTGTAAGCCGCATCTATCCCCTCAGTCAGTCACCAAACAAGCCTCAGTACATAAATTCCCTCAGCATATCACTCCGGACAGCATGATGGACCGGCTCTGAACGGCTTCTGATAGGACTGCGACGAGACGTGCTTACCACAACGGCACCGAATCACGGAATTCCCTGCCGTTGCGGAAGGGAACCAACCAGAAATGGGGCCGGGTGGAAAATCTGCCGCAACGCTGAGGGTTAGAAGATGGAGTTGCCGATGTCGGTAGTGAACTGCTCGAGGGCGGCCATGCCTGCCAGGGAATTGCCGTGACGGTCAAGGCCGGGGCTCCAGACGGCAACCGCCAGACTGCCTGGTATATAGGCCGCGATACCGCCGCCGACACCGCTCTTACCGGGAAGTCCTACGCGGAACGCGAAGTCCCCGGACTCGTCGTAGAAACCACAGGTAAGCATCAGGGCACCGAGACGCTTGGCCTGACTGACTGTCAGTATCCTAGTGCCGTCAAATGGATTCACGCCACGGTTGCTCAGGAACAGAAAAGCCCTGGCCAGATCAACGCTCGACATCGATATAGCACACTGATGGCAGTAGACATCGAGCAGAGTGTCCACGTCATTGACGATATTGCCGAAACTCTTCATGAAATAAGCCAGCGCCATGTTACGGTCGGCATTAAGCCACTCCGAGCGGGCTATCTCCTTGTCGTAGTAGATATCGTCATTGCCGCATATACCGCGGACAAATTCAATTATCGCATCCTTAGGATGGGGATAGAGCGAGATCAGACGGTCCGTGACCACCATGGCTCCGGCATTGATGAACGGATTGCGCGGCATACCCTGCTCGTACTCCAACTGTACCAGCGAGTTGAAAGGATTGCCCGATGGCTCGCGCCCGACCGACTTCCAGATATCGTCTCCAAGCCGCTGCACCACCATCGCCAATGTAAAGACCTTTGATATACTCTGTATGGAGAAACACACCTGCGCATCACCGCATCTGTATTCACAGCCGTCAAGAGTCGCCACAGCCATCCCGAACTGCCTCGGATCAATCTTCGCCAATACCGGAATATAATCGGCTACCCGTCCCTGTTTCCACAAATCGCCCAACTGGCCGTGGATCCTGTCTATAACATTCTGATAATCCATATTCGACAACTATACTGCAAAACTAATAAAATTCCACTATACATATAACAACAAGGAGGTCAGGCATAAGGTCTTTGCTGAGACTGAGAATCCGTTCAAGCAGTACAATGTGGGCAGATTCTGGAAACCGAGACGGAAAAGGGCCATCAGCAAAGAGGACGTGCAGCGGATTAAGTCACTTGAACTTCCCGCAAGCACCGAAGTCTATTCAACAGCATTTGCACGGGACATCTTCCTATTCAGCTATTGTGTCGCAGGGATAAACTTCAAGGATATAGCAACACTGCGGTACGAAGATATCCAAAACGGCAGAATCTACTACCAGAGGCACAAGACAGGCAAGGAACTGAACAGTCCGATACTTCCGCAGACACGTGAGATACTGGGCAGATATTCCAAATCAGACGCAAGTCCAGAAGACTATATCTTTCCCATACTTGACAGGCATATTCATAAGAGCGAGCAGCAGATATGCAACCGTGTTCACAAGGTAATCGGCCATGTCAATGCCAACTTGAAACGGATAGCGGAAATGGCTGGTCTAAAGGTGAATCTCACAACCTATGTTGCACGGCATACTTTTGCAACCGTCTTGAAAAGGTCTGGAGTGAACATAGCCATAATCAGCGAGAGTCTCGGGCATTCCGACCTTGAAACCACCCAAATCTACCTCGACAGCTTCGAGAACAGCCAGATAGACGAGGCGATGAAGAACTTGCTGTAAAACAAGAAAGGACAGGCGATGATTGGACCTGTCCTTTTCTGTAAATGTCAGCCGACTGATTAGGCTTTGTGAGTCTTCCGCTCTTTTCTGTCCTGTTTCCAGTAATAGATACCTGCGACATTGGCAATAATGATAGCCAACGCAAACATGACCAATGCACCCATTATTCTACCTCCTTTTTATCTTTATTCTTGTCCTTTAAGAGGTACAATCCCCAGCCTAAAGTACAGGCCACAGTCAATGCACCTCCTGCGTAAATAACCCATTTCTGCGAGAACTCTCCAAAAATGGATGTCAATATAACAGCAGTCATGGTATATTTCGCTATATCCATCAGCCATTTTCCCAATTCTTTCTTCATAACGGAACAAAGATACAGAAATTATTCCAAACACAATGCATCCATTAGAAATCATCTAAACACACCTCATCATGAACACTCAACCGCTTACACCCCATCAACGCCTCACCCTCAAAGGCATGGACACCGAACAGCTCATCCAACTTATCAGAGAGGCAGCAACGAACTTCCCCGACACATCCCTCATCGTCACACCGCGCATAGACCAGTCCGGACAGGCATGAGTACGGTTTGGATTCCAGACAAGTTGGAGACAGAGCCACATACTTCCTTTATATGCCAAAGGCGCAGCCGCAATGTTATGGGACTCCATCCATTTAAAGATAGATTGTTCATCTCCAGATAAAAAAGACTATATTTGCAGAGAGATGATACAGATAGAACGTCATATAAAGAGCATAGCCGCCCTGTGCAGGAAGTACAAGGTGAACAGGCTGTTTGTGTTCGGCTCGGTGCTTACGGACAGGTTCAATGACGGAAGTGACATAGATATGGTCGTGGATTTCAAGAAAGACATGGTTTTCCTTGCCCAGGCTCTGGGCGGCAGTGTAAAACATTTCCCCTAAATCACCCTCTATTTACCGGAAATCCACCCCGATTCACTGAAATCACAAACACGCCCAGAACAGCCGTACAGCCGGGCCAGAGCGACATAACTCACTGACATATACGAAAACAGCCCTACCGAAGTGAGGCTGAGACTGGAGCGGAAAACGAGACTCGAACCCACGTCTGCGACGTGGATACGCGCCTTTTTATATCCTCCCCGACCCTCCAACGGAGGGAGAACGGGGCCGCGAGTCCGAGGTACAGTGCTGAGGTCCGGACACGAAAAAAGGTCAGTGGTAAACTGACCTGAGGAGCGGAAAACGAGACTCGAACTCGCGACCCCGACCTTGGCAAGGTCGTGCTCTACCAACTGAGCTATTTCCGCGATTGGGAGGGCAAAGATAGGTATTAATTTTTTATTTCCAAACTTTTTTAAAAATATTCGTTAAAATTCTACAATGACTGCAGGGATGGCCATCTCAAGTTCAGGGAATTCAGGACAAGGAGGAGGATGGGACAGGCAGAGCACGGAGTTTGTTTAAAATTTGGGCAATCTGGCTCGGGATAGAAGTATTTTGGTTATCTTTGCATGATTATACGATGAGAGATATGAGGCGGAGGAACAGAATGCAGAAGCCCGTCAACATTGGCGGTACCGGACGGGAAAGAAAGGCCGGGAACAGAAACTGGAAGAAGCATGCCGGCAGAGAAGCAGAGCGCGTAGACAGTGCCGGAAAACACAGGACCGGAGAAACATACGATGAGGCGAAAAGGCATATCGCCATCGGAAGATCCGGTGAGGACGCGGCTTTGGAATACCTTTTGCAGAACGGATACAAGTTGCTTGAAAGAAACTGGCATTGCAGGCACAAGGAGATTGACCTGATAGTGGAGAATAAAGAAGGCATCCACATTGTCGAGGTGAAAACGAGAACATGGCCGACAGACATAGAGCCTGAACGGGCCGTGGACTACAGAAAACAGCGCAATCTGGAAGCAGCAGCAGAGACCTACCTAAGGGCAAGGCAGCTCCAGAAGGATATCCATTTCAACATCATCTCCGTAATACTTGACAGAAAGCACAGCATCCGCCATATAAGTTTCATCAAGGACGCATTCTTTCCGATTAAGAATGAGAGACAGAGCATAACTATATAAAAGAACCTGACAATGGACAAGAACTACTATTGCGTGATTATGGCCGGAGGGGTCGGAAGCCGTTTCTGGCCTATCAGCAGAAATGCATTGCCGAAACAGTTCCTCGACATTCTTGGAATAGGAAAGAGTTTTCTACAACTCACATATGACCGTTTCGTAAAGATCGTTCCTAAAGAAAATATCATAGTGGTAACGTCCGCCACATACGTAGATCTGGTGAGACAGCACCTGCCGGAACTTCCGTCAGAAAACATTCTGGCAGAGCCATACCGGCGCAACACAGCCCCATGCATAGCCTATGCAGCCACAAAGATACGCCACCAGAATCCGAACGCCACAATGGTTGTAGCTCCATCAGACCATTTCATATCCAACGACGCACTGTTTATAGACACTATCTCTGCAGCGCTGAGATATGCATCGGAGAAAGACGAGCTGTTCACACTCGGCATTGACCCTACCCGTCCTGAGACAGGGTACGGATACATCCAATGCAACATGAAGCAGTCCAAGACCATTGACGGCAACATCGCATACAAGGTGAAGACTTTCACGGAAAAGCCCAGTGAGGATCTTGCCAAAGTATTCGTAGACAGTGGAGAATTTCTCTGGAACTCCGGCATTTTCGTATGGAATGTATCGGCCATATGCTCTGCCTTAGAGAAGTGGCTACCCGAGGTGTACTCTCTGTTCAGGGAGGGGGACAGATACTACGACACACCCAATGAACTGGATTTCATAACCAGAATATACGAGGACTGTCCTGCCATCTCTATCGACTATGGAGTAATGGAGAAGACAAGCCGCGCCTGGGTATTCCAGGCCTCGTTCGGATGGTCCGACCTTGGTACGTGGGAATCTCTTTACCTCCATGCAGAGAAGGACGCCAACGGCAATCTCATCAAATGCAACGACAGCCTGATAGACTCCACATCCGGCAGTGTCATCATCTCCCGCGAGAAAGACAAACTGGTAGTGGTCAAAGG
The DNA here is from genome assembly GCA_018711925.1 of Candidatus Coprenecus pullicola. Taxonomy (GTDB): domain Bacteria; phylum Bacteroidota; class Bacteroidia; order Bacteroidales; family UBA932; genus Coprenecus; species Coprenecus pullicola. The sequence goes on along the minus strand of DVHR01000043.1, from coordinate 32,439 downwards.
TATGAAGGACTATCTCATCATCAACACCGACGATGTTCTGATGATATGCCCCAGGGACGGAGCCAAGTTCAAGGAGATCATCACGGACTTGGCCGTCAATGAGAAATCGAAATTCATGTAAAATCAAAGGAAAACCATATGACAGACAAAAAACCATTGAAAATAAACATCCAGTCCGAGATAGGAGATCTTGAGGCCGTGTTGCTCCATACACCAGGAGCGGAAGTTGAGAACATGACTCCCAAAATGGCCCAGAGAGCCCTTTACAGCGACATTCTCAACCTCTCGATTGCACAGGAAGAATACAAGCAGCTCAGCGGTGTGCTGTCCCGGCTCGCGAAAGTCTACAGCGTCCACGACCTGCTTGTAAAAGTGCTTGACAACGAAGTTGAAAGACAGGCGCTTGTCGGCAAGATATGCGTTATGGAGCAGGTCACCGACTACTTCGACATGCTCATGGAGATGTCATCCGCCAGACTGGCAAAGGTACTCATCGAGGGACTTCCGGCCAAAATCAACACCCTGACATCATTCCTCAATGAGGACTACTACGCCCTATTCCCCCTATACAACTTCTATTTCACCCGCGACGCGGCGGTAACAATAGGCAACAACGCGCTCATATGCAAGATGGCCAACAAGGTCAGAATGCGTGAGTCCCTGATAATGGAGGCCATATACAAAGGCAGCGGTGAGTTTGAGTGCGGCATCATCAACGCCTACGACCACCAGCCCGGCAACACAAACCTCTACATGGAGGGTGGCGACATACTCATCGCTCGGGAAGACATCCTGCTGATAGGCAATGGCATGAGGACCAGCACCCAGGGCATAGACATGCTGGCGTCAAGACTGGGAGCACTCGCACCCGAAGGACGGCGACATATCATCGTGCAGCAGCTGCCTCACTCCCCCGAGTCATTTATCCACCTCGACATGGTGTTCACCCTGCTCGACAGGGACAAATGCATGGTGTTCGAGCCTCTCATCCTGGGAGACAACCAGTATCAGACCGTCCACATCACCATGGAGAACGGCAAGGTGGTCAAGATCAACAGCGTATCCAACATCCTCTCCGTCCTGCGCAGGCTAGGCATGGATCTGGAGCCGATCATCTGCGGCGGTGAGGCTGACGAATGGGACCAGGAGAGGGAGCAGTGGCACAGCGGAGCGAACTTCTTCGCATTCGCACCCGGCAAGGTCATCTCCTACGCGCGTAATACCCACACCCTTGACGAGCTGGCAAAGCACGGTTTCGAAATCATCCCAGCATGGGATTTCATCGACGGCAAAGCCTCTGTGGAAGGCGACAAGAGATGCGTCATCACCATCGAAGGATCGGAACTGCCCCGTGGAGGCGGCGGAGCCCGCTGCATGACCATGCCTCTGTCCCGCAAGGCGGTAAAATGGGAATAACACATAACTCACAGTCATATACGATAAACGATGCTCAACGAGAAGATTGAAAGCATCCTGAAAGAAATTCAGGATGCCAAAGCCAAGAGTGAAAAGGAAATAGAAGAGTTAAGAATCCATCTTCTGGGAAAGAAGGGCGAGATCACCCAACTTTTCGACGAGTTCAGGACTATCCCGGCTGACCGCAAGAGGGAGTTCGGACAGAAACTGAACACCCTTAAGAACATGGCGACGGCCAAGATTGAGGAACTGCGGGCTGAGGCGGGCGAGTCCACGGAAGGCTCCGCCCCCTCATTCGACATGACCATGCCCGGAGACCATTTCGAGCTGGGAACCCGTCACCCCATCTCCATCACCCGCGAGGAAATAATCTCCATCTTCCGCAAGCAGGGCTATGCCCTGGCGGAAGGCCCCGAGATAGAGGACGATCATCACGTCTTCGAGGCCCTCAACTTCCCTCCGGACCATCCGGCCAGGGACATGCAGGACACATTCTTCATCTCATCAGGAGTCAATCCGATACTGCTGCGCACCCACACCAGCTCAGTGCAGGTGAGGACCATGGAGACCCGCAAGCCCCCGATCAGGGTTATCTGCCCGGGCAGGGTCTTCCGCAACGAGGCCATATCGGCCCGCGCCCACTGCATCTTCCATCAGGTGGAAGGCCTTTATGTAGACAAGAACGTCTCATTCGCAGACCTCAAGCAGACCATCCTGATCTTCGTAAGGGAGATGTTCGGGCCGGACACCAAGATCCGTATGCGTCCCTCCTACTTCCCCTTCACCGAGCCGAGCACGGAGGTGGACATCAGCTGCAACATATGCGGCGGCAAGGGCTGCAATATCTGCAAGGGCACCGGCTGGCTGGAGATTATGGGAGCCGGCATGGTTGACCCCAACGTACTGGAAGCCTGCGGCATCGACTCTAAGGAATACATCGGATTCGCTTTCGGAATGGGCGTGGAGCGCGTAGCAATGCTCAAATGGCAGGTCAAGGATCTCCGTCTCTACTTCGAGAACGACATCCGCTTCCTCCGCGAATTCGAGACTGCGATGTAAGAAAATTTGGAGAATTGAAAAATTATGCTCATCTTTGCGCCCGCTTTCGGAAAGAGAGCAGAGTTTGTGGACAGATTTGACTGCTTGCAACCACAATAAAAAATGCTAAAATGATTCTTTCATACAGTTAGTGTTTTGTCAAATCTCTCCGTAAACTCACACGGATGAGATTTATTTTTTATTATAACACTTGAGAAGCCATGTCATACTTTTTCACTTCAGAATCAGTTTCAGAAGGTCATCCAGACAAAGTGGCTGACCAGATATCGGATGCCATACTTGATGACTTCCTGCGTCAGGACTCCGAGGCCAAAGTGGCCTGCGAGACCTTCGTAAGCACAGGACTCGTCGTTATCTGCGGCGAGGTACGCTCCGAGAACGCATACGTGGACATACAGCACGTGACCAGAGGAGTCATAGACCGCATCGGCTATACCAAGGCCGACTACATGTTCGACTCCAAGTCATGCGGAATACTCTCTGCACTGCACGAGCAGTCTCCCGACATCAACAGAGGTGTTGTCAATGAGGTCAAGGAGGAACAGGGTGCCGGAGACCAGGGCATGATGTTCGGATATGCCTGCAACGACACCGAGGAATACATGCCTCTGCCGTTGACCCTGGCCCACATCACCCTGATAGAGCTTGCCAGGATACGCCGCGAGGAACCGCAGCTGATGCCATATCTTCGCCCGGACGCCAAGTCACAGTACACCATAGAGTACAGCGACGACCACAAGCCCGTAAGAGTTCACACCATAGTAGTCTCCACCCAGCACGATGACTTTCCTGCCGCCCCGGGCATGATTCCCGGCACTCCGGAGAACGATGCCGCCATACAGGCCCGTATCAAGGACGACATAGAGCGTATAGTCATTCCCCGAGTCATCGCCCGCCTGCCGGAACGGACGCGCAAGCTGTTCGACGGCAACATCATACTGCATGTCAACCCCACCGGTAAGTTCGTCATCGGAGGCCCGCACGGGGACACCGGACTCACCGGCCGCAAGATTATCGTGGACACCTACGGAGGCAAGGGCGCGCACGGAGGCGGAGCCTTCTCGGGCAAGGATCCCAGCAAGGTGGACCGCTCGGCCGCATACGCTGCCCGCTACATTGCCAAGAACATGGTGGCAGCCGGTGTGGCTGATGAGATACTCATCCAGCTGGCCTATGCGATAGGCATAGCCGAACCGGTCAGCATCTTCGTAGACACCTACGGCACCTCAAAAGCCGGACTGACTGACGGAGAGATAGCCGCCAGGATACGCTCCCTCTTCGACCTGCGGCCTGCAGCCATCATAGAGCGTTTCGGCCTCAAGAACCCCATCTACCTGCCGACAGCCTCCTACGGACACTTCGGACGCGACCCGTTCAGACGCAAAGTCGAACTCATTCGCGACGGCCGGAAAGTGGAAAAAGAACTCCAGTTCTTCGGCTGGGAGCTTCTTGATTCCGTAGACCGGATACGCAAGGAATTCGGCTTGTAACACCTTCTGTCATGGAAACAGCACAAGAACGGCGCAACAAAGTCCTCAACAGGCTTCAAGAGCTGGGCATCAGCTACATAATGCACGAGCACCCGCCGCTTCCTACCATAGAGGAGGCGATGAAATACTGGAAGGACTTCGACTCCACACACTGCAAGAATCTGTTTTTCCGGAACCACAAAGGCAACCGGCACTATCTGGTCATACTCGAGTGCCACAAGCAGATGGACATACACGGACTGGAGCATCAGCTGCATCAGGGCAAGTTGTCATTTGCATCAGAGCAGCGTATGGAAAAATACCTCGGTACGGTACCCGGTTCAGTATCACTCTTCGGACTTATCAATGACCCCGATCATCAAGTCAAGCTCTATCTGGACAAAGACCTGAGGCAGGCCGAAAAGGTCACATTCCACCCAAACGACAACACGGCATCACTGGAAATTTCCCGTGACGATATGTACCGTTTTATCCAGCTGTGGGGAGGTGAATGGGAAGAACTTTGAAAGTTGCAGGATATCGGCAGAGCACAAAAAAAGGCTGGGGACAAAACCTCAGCCTTTTGTATATTCAGATGCCTTCTATTACATAATGATGCCGTTACCTTTCAGGCAGGAAACTACGGCCACTGCCACGAATACCAGGCAGATAATGGTGGCTACGATGTAGGATATCACTTTCAGACGGCTGATCCATATGTTGTTGTTCCAACCGAGAGTGTGGAAAGCACTCCAGAAACCATGAGTCAGGTGCATCCACAGAGCCACGAACCATATAATATATATCGCCGTCACCCATCCGCACTTGAACGTATCAAGGAGCAGCTGATAGGGATCCGCCAGATCCTCGTGAGCCACGCCCTGGAACTGCTGCAACTGCATATCCGCCCAGAAATGAGTCAGATGGAATGCCAATATACCAAGTACCACTATACCCAGCACCAGCATATTCTTGGCAGCCCAGTTGTCGGCCTGGCTCTTGTTGGCCACTTTGTAGCGGTCATTGCCGCGGGCCTTGTAGTTGGTCCAGGACAGATATATGGCATAAATGATGTGGATAATGAATCCCGCTGCCAGAATAGGGACCATCACAGTAACTATTGGCAAGGACATGAAGTCACACCCGGCCCTGAAAGCATCATCGCTTATCAGGGAAAGACCGTTGATAGTCGCATGCAGGAGAAGGAAGATTATCAGGAACAATCCCGTTACACTCATTATAAATTTCTTCCCGATTGAAGAAGTAAAAATATTAGCCATTGCGTCGTGTTGTTTTTGTTTTCCGGGGCAAAGATAAGAAACAGTTTTGAATTTTCAACAAATTATCTCCATACATTACAGCCTGCGCCCATAATACTCTCACTGACCGCTAAAACGCAATTATCGAACGTACCAGACAGCCTCCGCTCTTATCAAAACCCTCTATCCTGCCTGTCTGGGAATTGAGGAAATTGGCTCCTTGCTCAGGGATTTCCCAAAACTCTGAAGATGACCAGTACCACTCGTTCTGTACAAGTCTGTGCTCATCCACCCTGTTGAGCAGATCTATGTTCTCCCATATGCACCATATCTGGCTACCGGCCGGTAAAAACCAGCCGCTGCTCATGGCAGGAGCCGGAACAGTCTGCCCGTAGTCAACTGCATGCCAGTATGCCGAGTATCCGTCCATATTGTCGTTGGGATCAAAACTTTCCAGCGCATCCGTCGCCTCCTTCAGCTTCGTTGTATACAGATAACCGCTCCAGTCCGTATCAGAGGTATTTCCCGTGAAGTTGTCCCGGGCATTTCCGTCTTCATCCTGAGGATAACACCCCAAGATATCATACGGTCCCCACACACACCATTGATCCACAGCATCATGCAGCGCCACAGCATATCCGTGGCATTCTTTCATCCCGATACCGCTGCCACTGTAATCCGAGACATCGTTAGGATGATGCCCTACCCTGAAGACCAAAGCTATTGACTTCTGAGGGTCATATGTATCGCTCAATGTTCCATCGCTGCAATAGTACTGTCCAAGTTCAACTGCAGTTGATGCCACATCACACGAAGCATACTGTCCTCCACAGACAACATAAATACTGGCATCGCCCTCTGCCAACACACTTACTAGACCTGTACTGTCAACTGTCGCGACACTTTCGTCCGAAGAACTCCACTCCAGTCCATCTCGCGAAGCGCCTGCCGGATACAGCGATGCATTCAGCTGAATTTTGTCCCCGACAAAAGCATATACCGAATACTTATCCAGCGAAACACTCTCTACGGCTGTCTTGACTGAATCGCCGGAGTTACAAGAAGACACTGCCATCAAAAGGCATGTCGCCATTATCAAGAATCCTATCTTTCTCATAATCTCATATTTTAATGTGCATTAAAATGCCAGAATCGTACGGATACTGTTAACCTTGCTCTCTTTCCAGTTGGAACGGACAGTCATACTTTCCATATTAATACTCAGGACCATGTCCAAAGCCCATGAATCCTCACTCGAAGAGTAATACCAGTCTACCAGAAGATCCGCCCCTGCCTTCGCAAGCAGATCCCGATTCTCTACTATCGCCCATGTCTGGCTTATTGCCGGCAAAAACCAGCCGCTGCTGTTCGCTGGTGAAGGATACGCCTCCTCATACTTCAGAGTATAATATATGACCGGGTAATGTGCCGCCGACTCAGGAGACGGACCTCCATTCGCCTCCGCCGCATCCTTTATGATCTGCGTGTACTTATATCCGCTCCAATCACAGTCCTTGAAGCCAGAATAATTATCCACAACTGATCCGTCCTCATTTACAGGATAACAGTGAAGATCTATTCCGCTCTCAGGTCCCCAATAGCAGTATTCTTCAGAAGCATTGACAAGAGCCATCACGTATCCGTTACAACGCGGTTTTCCGATGCCTGTCTCAGAATAATCGGAAAAATCATTCGGATTCTGCCCTACATAGAAGACGATTCCCAGCACATTCTTGTCCGGATCCAACTCCGTGGACCAGGTACCATCAGAATAATAAAAATCACCGACACTCGCCTGAGGCATGACGACCTCGATCTCCGCAGAACCGTATATATCACCGATGCTCGCGGTAATCACAGCCTTCCCGGCCTGCAATCCCGTCACCAATCCTTTCTCATCCACCGTGGCTACCGTCTCATCGGATGTCGACCATTCTATGGATTCATAATCAGCATTGTCAGGCATGACTGACGCCATCAGCTTTATCTGCTCTCCTACGACAACATCAGCCAATGACGGTGACACAGATATACTTTCTACAGGAATTCCATCCACCGTAACAGTACATTCTCCGACAGCTTCTCCACATGCCGCATATATCTTTATAGTCCCTACTCCCACTGCACTCAGAACTCCTTCACTGGAAACAATTGCCACTGTCGAATCCTCAGTACTCCACACTATCCGCTTGTCATCCGCATCCTCAGGCAGGACAGTCGCTTTTAACTCATACGTATCACCTTTCACAACCAAGAGCTCAGACGGCTCCACCAGAACCTCATCAGCAGGCTTCGCAACAACATTCACACGGCATACTGCGACAACACCATCCACACTTGCGGAGACTGTCGTACTGCCGACCGCGATTCCTGACACTACACCATCCTCCGACACTGAAGCTATCCCACTGTCTGCCGATTCCCATGCTATCTCCACATAATCCAAAGCATCCTCCGGCACTACTGACACTGTCAGCTGATATGTGCCGTCACGTACAATATTGATTTCTTTCTCACTGAAAGTGATCTGCGACACTTCTACACGTTCCTTTTCGGAGCAGCCCGATGCAAGTCCGGCCATCATGATAAAAAGCGCCGTACATTCAAGCAGCCAATAAAAATGATTTGTTTTTTTCATAAGAAATTTATTTAATGATTCGCGAACAAAAATACCTTTATTAAATTCAAAAAGCATTGTAGTACTACAATATTTTCTAAAAAGAAGGACAGAACTGTCTGACTTAATAAAGTTGGAATAATACTGCCGGAAAAGACCCTGAATGTTTTAATCCGAATTTCAGAAAAATAATTACTACTTTTGGATTTCATACAAATATTAATACGATAGAACACATATACACCATGGACCACTTTTTTCTGAAAAAAATACAGAATATAAGCACATATGTTCCAAGTGACTCCACTATGGAACTGCTATTCGAATCAACTGAGGAAATAACACTGAGCCCCCGTGAAATACTGATTGGATACGGCATGACGGATCCCAGCCTGTACATCGTCAAAGACGGGCTGCTGCAGCTATTGTATTTCGACGGAGAGAAAGAAGTGACTTTCGGGTTTGCCTTTCCCGAGACCATACTCTGTTCCCCGCACTGCCTGTATATGCACCAACCGTCCCTCCTGCAGATCGAAGCATGCAAGATAAGCACATCCTTACTAAAGGTACGGGAAGAAAAGCTTAACTTACTTTTAGAAAAGTCACACGATTTTGCACAGTGGATGTTCAACATAGCATTAGGACAGTTCTACTATTCTGAATTGAAAATGACTTCCATAAGCGGACATACCGAAGAAAAGTACAAGAACCTGCTCAAGATAAGACCAGACATAATAAATGCCGTCTCTGCCAACAGGCTTGCATCCTATTTAGGAGTCACTCCATCATGGCTTTGTAAATTAAGGAAAAAGATGCTGTATGAATAGTCCGGACAAAATAAAAGAGACTGGATACCCCGTACCATTTATCATTGCGGGGCCGTGCGGCGTGGAGAGCCGGGAGCAGATAATGGCGGCTGCCGAAGGTATCAGCAGGACCGGGGTCAGGATGCTGCGCGGAGGTCTGTGGAAACCCAGGACACACCCAGGCAGCTTTGAAGGAGTCGGAGAAGCCGGCGCTCAGTGGTTACGCGACGCGGGGAAGGCCACCGGCATGGAAACCGCTACAGAAGTGGCAAATGCCAAGCACGTAGAAGTCGTCCTGAAATACGGAATAGACGCCGTCTGGATCGGCGCCCGTACCACAGGCAATCCTTTTCTGGTACAGGAGATAGCCGATGCATTGAAAGGAACGGAGCTGCCTGTACTTGTCAAGAATCCGCTGGTTCCTGATCCGGAACTCTGGATAGGAGCCATAGAGCGTCTGGCCGCCGACGGAAGGCAGGTCTGCGCAGTGCACCGCGGCTTCTATTTCTACGGTGAGAGCCTGTACCGTAATGCCCCATTCTGGCAGATCCCGGTGGAATTGAGAAGACGGATGCCGGAAATACCCATCCTCTGTGACCCCAGCCACATAGGAGGAGAACGCAGTCTGGTCAAAAGTCTGTCGCAGCAGGCTATGGCATTCGGATTCGACGGTCTGATGATAGAGGTACATCCAGACCCGGACAAGGCCCTGAGTGATGCCGCCCAGCAGATAACTCCGGCTGAACTGGCGGAGCTTATCGGCTCTTTGAAGATGCGCGGCAACACCACTCCAGGAGCGGAGACCGCGACTGCCCTGGACAGCCTTCGCAGCGATATAGACAGGATAGACTCTTCCCTGATAGACCTGCTGGCTGAACGCATGAAAGTATCCGAGGCCATCGGCAAGATCAAGGAAAAGAGCGGACTGACCGTCCTGCAGACCGGACGCTGGAACTCAGTTCTCAAGAAGGTATGCGCACTGGCAAAAGAAAAAGACCTCGATGAGTCTTTCATCACCGAAGTCTTCAATCTGATTCACCGCGCCTCCATGGAGCGGCAGATCAATAAATAACTATTTCGCAGAGTAAGTCAGCACTATATACGCGCAGTTGCTGTCAGGAGCAGCCTCTGTGGTAAACACTACGTCGGTTGTAGACGAAGACATTGTCGCCTCTATCCTGACCAGTCCCTTGACCATCCCCTCGCCCAGATAAGCCAGTTCCTCATCTGTCAGAGTGCCGGCACCGGCGAACTTGTTGGCCGCATTCAGATACTGTGAATCCTCCGTGCTTGCAATCACTCTCCTATTGGAAGTCCCTACATATTCTGTCTCAAGTGTCTTAAGGGCAAAATCGAACAGAGACGCCACATATCTGTAACCGTCCGTACGGTCTGCGGATGCAGCGAAGTTCTCGGATATCATCACCAGAGAGTCAGCCTGCGGTTCAAAAGTGTAAACCAGGTTGACCGACGGCATTATGGATGACACTCCCAGAATAGAGCTGTAGCCGGTCCCTATATACACGCCTTCATTTCCACTGGCCACCAGACCTGGCTCACGGTGCATAGTGACAGCGACCGAGTCTCCCCAGAAAGAAGTGCGGGCATCGCATTTGACCACCTCAAGTCTCCTCTCTGCTGACACAGTCTGCTCGGCCTTTCCTGCAGGAGCATCATTGAATATCATATACACTTCCAGCCTGACATCCATATTGCCTACAGCCGAAGGAGTATAATAGCACATATATGAGCCGCGCCCGTTCTCGAAGTCGTAATGCGTGAAATCCTGCAGCACCTGATTGCCGTTGACTGTCCATATCGGCTGTATCAGATACAGACTGCCGTGCATCGGGATTGTATCCTCAACGGTAAGTACTATCTGCTGTCCCAAACCTATCCTTTCCTGATTGACATGAATCGTACTGAGCTGAGGAGCTGACGGGCCCGGATTGCCCTTTTCACAGCTCTGCACAGCCAGAAACGCCAGCACCGCACAGCCTGCAATAATCAGAACTCTCCTCATAACCGTACCTTTAAACTGTCATAATCTCTTTTTCCTTGTTGGCAAGGATGGTGTCGATCTTCTTGTTGAAGTTGTCCACCTCCTTCTGCACGTCATTCTCGGCGTCCTTGACCATATCCTCAGACAAACCGTCCTTCTGAGCCTTCTTCAACTGGTCGTTGGCCTCCTTACGGGCATTGCGCACGGATACCTTAGCCGACTCGCCGGCTGCCTTGGACTTCTTGACCAGCTCCTTGCGGCGGTCCTCAGTGAGGGGCGGGACATTGATGCGGATGTGCTCGCCGTTGTTCTGGGGTGTGAAACCGAGGTTGGCGTCCATGATGGCCTTCTCGATCTTCGGAATCATGTTCTTCTCCCAGGGCTGGATAAGCATCGTGCGGGCATCGGGCACGGTGATGCTGGCCACCTGAGGCACGGGAGTGGGATTGCCGTAGTAATCCACCATGACGCTGTTGAACACAGCGGGGTTGGCCTTGCCGGCCCTGTAGGTCTTGAGGTCTTCCTCCAAAAAGTTGACGGCCTCGGCCATCTTTTTCACTGCCGCAGCAATGATGTCTTTTGCATTGTCTGCCATAATATTCTGTTTTAGTTGTTATTTCGTTTGTTTTCCAGTCTACCTGCGCACCAACGTACCTACTTTCTCTCCGGAAAGCAGTTTCTGCAGGTTACCCTCCCGATTCATGTCAAAGACGATGATAGGCATATTGTTGTCATTGCAAAGTGCAAATGCGGTGCTGTCCATCACTTTTAGTCCGTCCAAGAGGGCCTTGTCAAATGTCAGTTCGTCATATCTCACAGCCGTCGGGTCTTTTTCCGGATCAGCTGTATAGACTCCGTCCACCCTGGTACCCTTCAGCAGAGCGTCAGCACCGATCTCGCAGGCCCTGAGAGCCGCCGCAGAGTCAGTGGTGAAGAACGGATTGCCGGTGCCTCCGGCGATGAGTGCCACCGCACCGCGCTCCATGGCCGCCACGGCATTGTCCCTGGTATAATATTCCGCAATGGGCTTCATCGGAGTAGAGGTAAATACCTCAGCGTCCACTCCGGCACTGCGGATTGCCATAGCCAGACCGAGACTGTTGATCACCGTAGCGAGCATCCCCATACGGTCGCCGCCCACACGGTCGAAGCCCTTGCCGGCCCCGGAAAGTCCTCTGAAAATGTTGCCGCCGCCCACTACGATGGCGACCTGCACTCCGCTCCTGACCGCAGCGGCCACCTCCGCGGCATAGCGGGCCAGCATCCCTTCATCGATGCCGCGTCCCTCATGTCCTCCGAGGCTCTCCCCGCTGAGTTTGAGCAATACCCTTTTATACTTCATATTATCCGTAATTTGCATTTATCTTGCAAATTTACTGAAAATTTCCTTTCAATCCAGCGTCCGCCCATATTTTCAACTCCCGCCGCGCCGAATTTCTTATCTTCTCTCTCCCATCTTCCATTCCAGTCTGTTCCCTATGCATCCGACAAACACACTGAAAACAAAAGCCCAACAAAGATATGCCTCCTACAGACTGCAAGTGGCAACCATCAGTCTGTAAAGTCGCACCCCAATTTAAAGCACTGAGACACACGCCGTTGAACAGATCTGCAGATTACAGACTGGAGGGAACATAGGTACAACACAGGCTTGTCATCCGGCCCATCCGGCCTACAGCAGGCTCTGAATGGAGCTGAAGTTTTGTACAGGATTTTACGCTTACTTTTCGTCGGCGAGGATAGCATCGATATCGGAATGGACGGGAGTGCCGGTGGCGAAATCCCAGAGAGTGACGGAGCGGATCTCGTAGTAGTAGTACCAATAGTAAAAGAGCTGCTGGATGTAGTCCTGGCGGGCGAGGTCCTTGGCATCGCGGGCATCGTTGAGTTCCAGGACGTTCATGCGGCCGATGAGGAAGGACTCAACGGAGGCCTGGTAGCGGGCGGAGGCGACGCGGTCGGACTCACGGGCGAGGTCCAGCTGGCCGGCCTGGTTGTTGAACTGCTCGGTAAGCAGGAAGATGTCCTGGTTGAAATTCAGTTCCTCCTGCTGCAGCTGGGAATGTACCACGTCGCGGTTGCTCTCTGCCATGCGCACCTGTCCCTTGCGCTTGCCCCAGTCCAGAATCGGAATCGACAGTCCGACCGAGACCACTTCCTGATCCCTGGACTCATTGTAGGCTATGGCCAGCTCCCGGTTCACTCCGGAATAACCGACTGTCACATTGAGGTCCACCTGATAACGCTGGCCCTTGGCTATGGCCACTTCATAATCGGCCTCCAGCTTGCGGCGCTGGATGTTCTGGGCAAATGAGCTGTTGGCCAACGCCTTGTCCAGCACGTCCTCATAACGGAGCGCCGGCAGCGGGACGGCCTCGGGCAGCACGGCCACTATGGTGTCCTGTTCGGAAAGTCCGAGGAATGCCCGGAGCGTAAACATAGTGGAATTGAGATTACTGCGGCAGGAGGTCACATTGGCCTTGGCCTGCAGGGCCGACAGCCGCAGCTGCATCAGCTCGGTCTCGGATATCTGGCCGATCTCCCGTCTGGCCTTCGCCACCTCATACAGCCGGTCAGCGTTCTCCAGGTTCTGCCCGGCAATCTTAAGATTCTCAGTCGCAAGTATATAGTTGAAGAAATAACTTATCGTATTCATCTTGACCGCCTCCATATTCTCGTCGTAGGCGGCCCGGGACTCGGCATAGCGCACCGGCTCTATCTTCTTGTCCCAGCGGAAAGTATTGACGGAAAAGAGCGGCTGGTTGAATGTCAGGGCAATGGGGGCCGCCATGAACTCGTTGTACCCGTTGCTGCCCAGCTGCCGCGTCAGGTCCAGGCCGGTGCTCAGCGAGACCGTACCGCCTGTAAACGGTATATTCTGCGTCACTGACAGTTCTCCGCTGAGGCCCAGCCAGTTGCTCCGCACATAACCGTAGGAGCCGTCCGGATTCTGGTAGGCATTGTAGTTATTGTTGAATGTCGGCAGAGTACCGTTGAACACCAGTTCCGGCAGCCGCTCCGCCTTGTAGGTACGGAACTGCCAGTACGCACTCTTGAGCTGGTTCAGCGCCACCGCCGCATCCACCGACTGACTGCAGGCCAGGTCCATCGCGCCCTCGAGGGTCAGCTGCATCACGCCGCCCTGCTTCCCGCCGGCCTGCTCCACACCCGGCACTTGTCCGCCGGCCTCCTGCGCCGCCAGCCTCTGATGTCCGGGCACTGCAGCCATCAGCAGCACCGCCACCGTCATCACCGTCTCTCGAAAAATACGTCTCATTGTTATTGTCATTGTCTCAATTATTGTCACTATACATTTTCGTTATATTTCAAGTACCAATTCATCAAGCACTTAGCATTTCCCCAAAATGTTAGGTGCCCGATATTTTGCCCAGTAATGCTCATTTTCACTCGTCCTAACATTTTCTCAATTTCATATATCATTCATTCTCAACATATTGTCACACACCTAAAATGTATAGTGACAATATGGAAGCTTCCGGGGTTTCATGGTCATTCCTCCCGAAGGGCCTCCGACGGCCGCATCCCCGAAACCTTCCATACGGAGACGAGCGCAGCCAGAATATTCATCAGGAACACAGCAGCCGCCACGACAGCAGTAACCATCAGTACGGACAGCGGCCCTGAAGTCAGCACCGGCCAGGGCGTCAGGGTCTCGGCCGCCGGATAGACACCGAAATACTCCGCGCCTACGGTAGCCGACTCGCGTCCCAGCACTATATTGACATTGAGCACCAGGACGATTCCGATACCCACCGCTATAGCGGTAGACCTACAGGCCCGGGCCACTGCGCTGAGCCGCAGCCTCACCGGAGTGGCGCCCATCGCCTGACGGACACCGTATTCGTCCTGATTCTTCCGCGAGTTCAGCAGCCAGAACGAGAAGGCTCCGAGCACGAGATTGAGGACGAGATATATCAGACCGACATTGCGGAGGGAGACATCCATGCTGGCCTGCAGCTTGTTCTCCAAGGGGAAGACCGCAATTGCCCTGAGATTGCCGAATGAGGCCTGCGACGAGAGCACCCGGTTGAGCTCGGGAAGGAAGGAGTCCAAGTCGGTACCGTCAGCCACACGGGCCACCCAATAGGCACCGCCGTTGGACAGCTCGTCGTAGTTCACGGCTGCGATATTGGCTATCAGCACCGGGGTCGGGACACCCGTGATCTCGCGCAGCTTCTGGCGGGGAATCACGCCGACGACGACGTTGTTGCCGCTCTCGGTGGACTCAAATGACCTGCCTATAGGATTCTCCCCGGGGAACAGGAACTCGGCCAGATCCTCGGAGACCACGACCCTGCCCACAGCATCCTCCGTCAGGAAAGGACTGCTTTCAGGCTGCACCCATTCGTAACCGAACACTTCCATGAAATCGGAGCCGGTAACCCGGTACAGCATACTGCACTCCATGAAATGGGTAGAATCCCGGAAAACCCTGCCGTACATGTGGTTGTCAATGCCGGGGAAATACGGACGGCACGGAGCGGCATACTTCACCCCGCCGACCGAGGAGATGACCTCACCGATACGCCGGAAATCCTCCGTCATCCGCTCCTGCGCCATCGCCTCCGGACGGTAATCCGGATCGTAGTCCGGCAGCACGTCCACCGGCACCACCACGACATTCTCATAATCCCAGCCCATGGGGATGAACATACTCCGGTACAGCTTCATTATCTCAGGGTCGGCGAGGAACCAGCCCAGCACGAAGACCAGAACTGTCTCCACTATCAGCCACATTCCGCTTTTTATCTTCTTATGCGCTTTCATAACCATGCTATTTTTTCTCGTTCAACGAATCCGTTACGCTGTATCTCAGCACCTTCCTCACCGGAAGATACGAGGACAGCAGATTGAGGGCCAGCACACAGACAAACACCAGAAGGTACAGTTCCGGACGGAAGAACACATCCGCAGGGAACACCAGGTCGGCCTGCATCTCCACGGCATCATACCCGGCCTTGCTCTGCTCCAGAGCATTGGACAGCAGGCCCAGAATCCCCCTGGCGAACACCACGCCGAAAAGTCCTCCGACAAGCGTCAGCAGGAAATTCTCCGAGAGCACCTGCCGCACTATGACACCGCCCGGAGCCCCGTATGCCTTGCGCACCCCGAACTCCACGATCCGTTCCTCCATGCTCGAAGCCACCATACCGCTCAGATTGACAGCAGGGACAATCATCAGCATCAGCACCATCGCCGTTATAATCGAAAGAAGCGTTCCCGCTGACACACCGGAAGTTCTGATATAAGTCTCCGGCCGCACATCCGATGAGATATAGAACTCCTCCGCCGCACCGAACGAGAGATTGTACCTCGCCGTCACATCGCTTACCCCTGCCCGTACCGCATCAAAGTCCCTGCGGCTCTTGGCCAGAATATACAGATGACCCGAGCCTAACCAAGGCTGTCCGTCCGCATTGTAGAACCTCGTCCTGTACAGCTGGTACGGCAGCCACACCTCCGCATCTGTCATCATCGCCGTGAGAGGCACATCCCGCACCACCCCGCAGATCCTGAGCGGAGTACCGCCGTAGAGCACGCTCTGCCCCACCGCCGCGTCACCCGAGCCGAAGCACCTGCGGGCAAATGTCTCGGAGACCACCGCCTCCACCCGCACCGGATTCCATTCCCCCGGAGCCTGCCCGTCCCGGAACTCAAACTGGAACACGTCCCAGAAACCTCCGTCCACATACATCACCGGAGCATTGTGGACATTGCCGTCGGGCGCGGTCAGACTGAGCGAACCGCTTCGGAAAGGCGCAATGACATACGACATGCTCTCCACGCCGGAAATATCCGCCTCTTCTATCAGCTGCGCCAGACGCTCGCTCACCATGGTACCCATCCGCGGCTCGCCTTTCGCATCATCCAGGATAACATTGGAGAGAACCAGCATACGGCTGCGGTGCTTCTCCGGATAGATTCCCGAGACACTCATCAGCATAAACATCAGAAAGGCCATCACGAAGGCCATCGACAGTGCCACGCCGATGATGTAGATCAGGCTGTACTGCCGGTCCTTGAGCATTATCTGCCAGCTCTGGCGGAGGTAAACGGGTAGTTTCATGACTTCTTTTTATTAAAATTCTGTTTTCATATTCGCCTGTCATTCCTCGCGCAGGGCGTCGGAGGGGCGTATCCGCGAGACCTTCCACACGGAGACAAGGGCCGCCAGGGCATTGACAACAAATATTACCGCAGCCACGGCCAATGTCACCATCAGCGCGGACAGGAAAGGTGAAGTCAGTACCGGCCAGGGAGCCAGGGTAGCCTCGGGCAGATAACTGTAGTCATAATGTATCTGCCTCAGCATCCGCACATTGAACACCACCAGCAGGCCTATACCTACAGCCAGAGTTGACAGGCCGATACTGCCGGCCACCGTATTGCGGCATAGACGGCCAGGACTGGAACCCATGGCTATACGCACACCGTACTCGTCTATCCGTCGGCGGGTCTGAAGCATATAATGCGACAATGCCCCGAGAACAATATTGAGCAGCAGGTAGCAGAGTATTATCAGATTTGGAGTCCGCGACAGTTTCGGGATACGCTCTATATCATCACGCAACAAATATGCGTCCCCTACAGACAGCTCTCCGAAAAGTCCCTGCTCCGCCATATATGAATCAAGTTCCTCTATAAACTTCCTCACATCAGTACCTTTAGACACACGGACATGCCAGCAGCACCGGCTCTGGCGGATATCCTCAGAGGGAAACTCCGGGATACTGAGGACTATTGCAGGCTCCGGCAGATAGACAGCATTGCGCTTCTGACGGGCCATCACCCCGGTGACTGTCTTGCGGACAGGCTCGCCGCCCCAGTCTGCCACATACAGTGTCTTCCCGACAGGACTGTCTTCAGGAAAGAACTCCGCAGCCAGATCCTCCGATATGACGATGCTTCCCAAAGAACCAGCCGTCCGGGACGTATTCCCGTCGGGAATTACGGTCTTTATTCCGAATACGTCCATAAAATCCGATCCATATCCGGCAGTATAACATGTCGCATTGAACCTCTTCAGTGTATCCTTAAATACCTGGAGACTGGGACATAGCATATTACCGGGGAAATTCTGTGTGGAAGGCGTCATGGACTCCACTCCGTCCAAAGAGGCTATGCTCTGCCCTATTCTCCTGAAATCGGCCTGCAGTTTTTCATCCGGGCTCTCCCCTGAGGCGGAAGCAGCATCAGAAGCCGCCAGCGAAATCACAGGCAGAGACACCACCCGGTCCGGTTCCCAGCCCATGGGGACGATACAGCGGCGCATTGCATTCATCAGCACCGGATTACCGGCAAGCCAGCCGATAGCCACCACCAGCGAGACCTCAATCACAAGCCACAGACCTCTGCAACGGCGGGACGGGGCAGACGCATCATTGTCCCTGAGCAGACTCACTGAGCCTTTGCGCAGGACTTTCATCACAGGCTGTACTGAAGCAAATGTATTGAGCAGAACCACCGCCGCGAATATCAGCAGATATATTCCGGGTCTGAAAAACGGCTCCGCCGGATATATCAGATCCACATTCCTTACCGAACCCGCACCGAGCCCTACAGCTGCCTCAGTGAAATAAAATGAGATGCTGTCAAACAGCATGAATGAAAGAAGATAACCCAGAAAGCCGCCGATGAGAGTCAGCAGCATATTCTCGGAAAATATCTGAAAGAACATGGCCCGGAACGGGGCTCCGTATGACTTCCGGACACCGAACTCAGAAAGCCTCTCACGAAGACTTGACGATACCATCCCGCAGAAATTGACCGCCGGTATGAGCAGGATGATTACTACGATCAATGATATATTCGATATGAATTGTCCCAGACTGCCGGTCTGCCGCCTCTGAATGGACTCCGGGACCATATCATCCGGCAAAATACGCATCGATTCATCGGTCTGCAGGTTATTGTACTGCTCCAGTGCCGCTTTGACCGCATCCAGTACTTCTGGGATATGCCTGCGGCTTACTGCCGAAAACAGGATTTGCTCACCCATCCTCGGATACGCGGCATCCATTGTCAGCCATATCTCGGCATCCGTCTCCATGGCCATTACCGACACGTCCCGGACTACTCCGCGCACCGTCACAGGTTGGCCGCTCACCGTAAGCACACGCCCCACAGCCTCATCCGTCCCGAAACATCTCTGAGCCAGGGTTGAGGATATCACCGCTTCCGGTCCTGCTGTATCCTCAACGCTGAAAGGTCTTCCCGCAAGGAAATCAAAATCAAATACCTTCCAGAAGTCCCCGTCCACATACCGGGCACCGACATAAAGAACCGACTTGTCCCTGACCATTACCGGGACTGTAGCCGAGGACCGTTTCACCAAAGAGACTGCATCCGTACCGTCAAGCTGCGACTCCTTTATAAACCGGGCCAGATCAGCCGGTACGTTTGAAGCGTTGAAGTAATCCTCCGAAGGGTTTTCATAAACAACACGGTCCAGCACCAGAATACGGCCCCTGTGCTTTTCCGGATATACATCGCCCACCATCATAGTCACCAACATCAGAAACACAGTGACCACGGCCATCGACAGCGCCACACCGATGATGTAGATCAGGCTGTACTGCCGGTCCTTGAGCATTATCTGCCAGCTCTGGCGGAAGTATACAGGTAGTTTCATATGTGTCGATTTTGTTTTTTATTCGGGTTCGTTTTAATTGCCTTCGCGGCAAGAGGGTGACCCAAAAGGAGGAATTTCAAGGCTTGCGAAGATGAGAAAACCGCAGTGTACTGGCGTACATGAGGATTTTCGAATCAAGCGTAACGCAGAAATCACCCTTTTGGGTCACCATCAACCGATGATGCGGCCGTCGAGCATGCGGATGATGCGGTCGGTCTGCTTGGCCTGGGACTCGTTGTGGGTCACCATCAGGATGGTCTTGCCGCGCTGCTTATTGACCTCGTGCAGAAGCTCCATAACCTCGGCACCCATCTTGGAGTCCAGGTTACCGGTGGGCTCGTCCGCCAGGATGATGGAGGGGTCGCCGACCAGGGCGCGGGCTATGGCCACCCTCTGACACTGACCGCCGGAGAGCTGCGAGGGGAAATGCCGGATACGGTGGTTCAGTCCTACGGCATCAATCATCTTCAGGGCACGCTCCTTGCGCTCGGTCGCACCCATCCTGCGGTACAGCAGTGGCATCTGCACATTGTCCAGGACATTGAGCGAGGGAATCAGGTGGAAGCTCTGGAAGACAAATCCTAGCTCGGTGTTGCGGAAGCGGGCGGCCTCGCGGGCATTGAGGCCCGAAACGGGCTTGCCGTGCAGCTCCACGGTACCGGAAGTAGGCTCGTCGAGCAGTCCGGCGATGTTGAGCAGGGTGGACTTGCCGCAGCCGGATGGACCCATGATACTTACAAATTCTCCTTCGCGCACTTCGAGGTTGATGTTGTCGAGAGCCATGGTCTCGATCTCGGAAGTTCTGTAGATTTTGGAAATTTCGATAAGCTTGATCATAATTTTAAATTTTTATCTGTTTTTAAATATTTTCAAAAAGTTAAAATTTATTCGTCCTTCAATACATCGGCTGGCGACTCCTTCAGGGCCCCGGCCACAGGAACAATGGTCGAGAGGGTCACGACCGCCAGCATCACGGCCGCCGCAATCCCGGAAACAGCGAGGAAATGCCGGACAGGATCGAAAAGCACCGACAGCCTTTCTCTGGTCAGGTCCAGGAGATATCCGTCATAGAGGGCGGATGCACAGAAGTTCACCTTACCTATGATCAGGATATTCAGGACAATCACCAGTCCCAGCAGCATCGCCACGAGCCATAGCATCCATACCTCGGAAAGCTGCTGTATCACCAGAGCACCCCAGGATCCGCCCATAGCCCTGCGCACCCCTATCTCGCCGCGTCTCTCACGGGTGCGCAGCCATGCGAAGGAGGCCACCCCGATGAGGACGCACAGCAGCACGAATACCAGCAGAGCCTGCCAGATGAAGGTATCGGCCATAGTGTCCTTCTGACGCTTCTCCATGGAGAAAACCGACCCGGTACGGTAGTTACCGAATACCAGGTCCTCCCGCCATGTCATCCTGGCCTTTTGGATGAACTCCTCCTCATCCACACCCGGAGCGAGACGGAAACACCAGAACGCATCCATATTGTCCTCTTCCCGGACAATATCCGGTGTTGTGAAGAATATCATCGGCCTGTATTCCTTGTCCTTCTCGACCTTGACGGGAGCTATCACTCCGGATATGGTCCATCCGTACAGACTATGGTCGCTGTAGCGGCCCAGATGTCTGCCCACCGGATTCTCCCCCGGGAAAAGGGTCTCAGCCACGTCTTCGGTAAGGATGACCGTCCCGGGCACATCCTCTATCGGAGTATCCTCGGGCCATATCTGACGGTAGCCCATCATCTTCAGGTCCTCGCCCCCGGCCTCGCGCAGATGGTAGGCATAAGGCAGATATTCACCGGTGACAGTGTCCAGTTCCAGACCATGATTGTAATTGGAAAGAGACAGTCCCGGCATAGTGCTGCCAACTGCTGCGGCATACTCTATCTCAGGCATATCTCTGAGGGCCTGGCCTATGCGGTGAAAATCCGCCGAACGCTGCTCCCGGGAATCCATCTCCGGACGGAAACCTGTCTGCCCGTCGTAAAGCCGGTTGATACTCACCGCATACACTCCACGTGCATCATAGCCGTCCGGCAGGGACTTCCTGTAGGCATTGGGCCATACAGCATTGACCAGGAACCATGAGGCTGCGGCGATTAGAGTCATCTCTATGAAAAGCCAGGCATTGCCCCGGCGGTAGTACCACAATTGTTTAAGTATCTGTCTGAACATATCGGATTTACTTTACAGAGTTCAACGATTCCGTGATGGGTCTGCGCATCACCTTCATGACAGGCAGCAGAGCCGAGATAATATTGAGCACCAGCACTATGGCCAGCAGCAGAAGATACAGTTTCAGCTTGAAGAAATCCCTTATCGAGAATACCGCCGCATCTATATCCTCCATCGAGAACGTCATTCCCAGGGTCTCTGTCGGCAGCATCCCGTTGAACTGCTCCGAGAACACGGCCAGCAGCACATACGAGAGGGCCAGTCCGAGCACGCCCCCGAGCAGGGTCAGCAGCAGGTTCTCCCCGGCAATCTGTCCGAGTATATCCCCCCTCCAGGCTCCGAAGGACTTGCGCACTCCGAACTCGCCCATACGGGCATCCATACGGGAGCCGACCATGCCCGAGAGGTTGATCATCGGTATAAGCAGGATGAACAGCATCACCCCTATTCCTATCCATGTAAATGATGCGGAAGTCAGCCCGCTCCAGGTGAAGGCGTTCTCCCTGACGGTTGGAATGCCCTTGTAGAAAGACAGCTTGTACTCGGCCTCCGCACTGTTGTTGTATGTCTCGACACGGTTCTCCAACGTCTGCCGTATGGAGGCGAAACCGCTCCGGTCCTCAGCCAGCAGCACGGCGAAATAATCGCCCAGCATACTGTCGTGCCCCAGCCATTCGAACGATGAGGCAGCCCGCGCCTCCTTATCCAAGTCCGGAATCCACAACTGGGCAAAAGCTATCGATGCCGTCTGAGGCACGTCCCGCACCACTCCGCACACCCGGAATTCCCTGTCCTTGAAGAAAAGCCTCTCCCCCGCGATGTCACTGCGGCCATAGAGAAGCCTGGCCAGGGACTCGCAGACCACTGCCTCGGGAGCCGCCTGATTGAGACTGAGCTCCGTCAGGGCATGTCCGTCTACAAAGTCCATTCTGAAAACCGTCCAAAAAGCCTCATCCACCACTCCGGCCACCGTTCCTAACGCCTCGCCCCTGTCATTGGCCACCGTCACATCCTCGTATGTAATGGCCGACACCGCCTGCACTCCCTCAATGGGATCCTGCAAGAGGAAACGGTCGATAAAATTCAAACTCAGCATAGCCGATGTACTGCCGCCCCCATCCTTGCTCTCCTCCAATGCCGGAATTATAAGCATCCGGTCTCTGTGTACCTCCGGATAGGAGTTGTCGAAGTGCATCGACTGCACCGTCAGGTAAGCCATCACCAGTGCCAGCGAGAAGCCCGTACCGATGATATAGACCGCACTGTACACCCTTGACTTGCGCAGGTCGTACCACGCCGCTTTTATATACATTCCAAGTTTCATATAACAACAATTTTATCTTTTCCTCTTGGCCGGCTTGATCCTGAGCTCCGGCTGCTTCGCATAGTCAGACATATCCGAGATGACCACCTGCTCGCCCGGCTCTATGCCGGAGACGACCTCCACATAGTCGTAGTTGGCCTCCCCGAGAGACACACGGCGGCGTACCAACCGGTCGCCCTCGCGGACGAAGAGGTCGTAGTTGCCCGCTCCTTTATAATATGTGCCTGACGGCAGACGGAGGACATTCTCGCGGTAGGCGTAGACCACGTAGATGTCGCACTTCAGGCCCGAGCGCAGGACCGGGGCGGACTCGTCGTCAAGCTGCACCGAGAAGGATATCAGGCCGTCGGTGGACAGAGGCGAGATGCCCGAAACGACTCCGGTGAGAGTGTCCCGCCCGGCCAGCACTGTGGTCCGGTAACCCTCGGCTATCCTGCCGGCCTGCATGTCCCCGAGCTCACCCTCCACCTTGAAGCGGGTGAGGTCGGCCAGCATGGCTATCTTGCTGCCCTCGGAGACCTGGACACCTATCTCATCCACGATATAAGTCAGGGTGGCCGCATAGGGAGCACGGATACCGGCATCGTAAAGCCGACGGCGGGTCTGCTCCATGTTCTTGCGGAAAATGGAAAGATCCAGTTCCGCCACCGCCTCGTCGGCAGCTGACAGTTCCCTCTGGTTTTCCAGTTTCTGCCGGTTCTCGTCCAGCTCCATACTGGCTACAGTATAAGCCAGTTCCGCCTCCCTGACCTTATCGGGAGTGCCCGCTCCCAGAGAATCCAGATACCGCTCATTGCGCAGGGCGGCCTCCTTGCGGTCAAGCTCCATCTCCTGGATCTTTATCCGCATCTCCATCTCCGAGAGCTGATTGCGGTTGGAAATCCGCATCTGGTCAAGTCTCAGGATCTTCATCTGTTCCTCATCCTCCTGCTTGTCGTAATCGGCCTGCGCGGCTGTCAGATCCAGCCTGAGCAGAGGCTCCCCGGCCTGCACCACGTCTCCAACCCGCTTGAAGACCTCCTCTACCCGGGACGATATCGGAGCATTTATGGTCTCCTCATAGCCGGGCACGACCCTGCCCGTAGCCGATACGGCAAAATCTATCGAGCCTATATCCGCCGCCGCCATCTTTATACTGCTCTCACGCACTGACGGCTGGATCAGCACGGCCAGCAGCACCACAGCCGCCACCGCCGCTCCTGCTCCGAGGCTCCAGCGGATGATAACCTTGCGGCGGTCCTGCCATTTCTCCTTAACAGTCAGATTTCTGTCCATCGTATGTATTGTACTTTCCATTTCTATCAAATCCTCTAAAAAATCACTCGTCCCTAAGACCTTCGACTGGAGACTGGCGCAGTGCCAGCAGCACCGGCACAGCAGCCGCCACCGTCACCACGACAAGGAGCAGCCCCAGGACAATGCCCTCCACCGCCAGAAAATGCAATACAGGGTCAAATAACAGCGGATACAGATCTCTTGTCACCGGCAGCATGAACTGTTCTGTCTCCCCTACGATATCCATCTTCCCCAGCACAATAATATTGATCACCACCACACTGGCAATAAGGGCGGCCGCTGCGGTCACGACCCATATCTCTCCGATGTTCTGGGCGAGAATCCTCCACCCGGAGCCTCCCATCGCCCGGCGGACGCTGATCTCCCCGCGCCGCTCCTCCATTCTCAGCCAGCTGATGGACACCACCGCCAGAAGCACATTGATGATAAGGAATATCCTGAGAGCCTTCCACAGGAACAGCCGGTCCATGCTGCCGGACAGAATCCTGTCCTCCACCATCTCCCTGTAAGACACTACCTCCCTCACTCTGTAATTGCCCAGGCCTCCGCCGCTCTCAAGTTTCCGGCCCAACTCTGCCGCAAACTCCTCCACATCCACCCCCGGCACAGTCCGGAAAGCGTATTTATACTCTTCATTAAAGACAATAGTCTCAAAGTACTCCTGCCTGTGGATATTCTCTATCAGCATCGGAATATTCTCAGCATCCGGGCTCATACGGACATTGGCGATGACTCCCGTTATCTTACTGTTCTTATAATATTCGTATTCTTGCACATAGCCGTCCGCCGCATCCCTGAGGGTCTTTCCTACCGGACTCATATCAGGGAACAGCGTCATGGCCAGATCTTCGGAAATAAGTATCGTATTTGGTTCATCCACAAGTTCTCCGTCCTCAGGCAGCAGTACCCTGTATCCTAGTAACCGAAAGTCCTCCGCCCCGCAGATTCTCTGAATCACAGCTGTATTCACCATCGTAACACTGTCCAGGAATATTGTCATCACACCTCTGCCGCCCAGGCATGGAGTCATACTTATCGGGGCCTGACTCTGTATCTGAGGCATCTGACGCAGCCTGTCACCTACCCGGAAAAAGTTCTCCATACGGGCCTCGTCCGTATCGTAGGTGCTGTCATAGCCATATTGACCGGGATACAGCTCATCGAGAGAAAGCACATACACCCCGTCATAGTCTATGCCGTCGGGTATGGCGTGAATCCTGTACTGGACATTCCATATCCGGTTGACTACAAACCACGACACGACAGCGATTACAAGAAGCTCCGCAAACAGCCAGGCACTGCCCCGGCGGTAAAACCATATCTGTTTGAATATCTGCCTTATCATAGCACGCTATTTTTTATAGTTCAACGATTCGGTTATCGGATGCCGGATGACTCTGCGGGCAGGCAGCAGGGCTGACAGCACATTGAGCACCACTATGACAAGAAGCAGCGCAGTCCCCAGGTATATGTTGTAGAAATCTCTGAAATCAAAATACCCTGCCTCGGGAGTCCCGTAGCCCGCCGCGCCCGGCATCCATCCGCCGGTCGGAACCAACATGCTGAGCTGACGGGAGAACACCTCCAGCAGCAGCCATGACAGCACCAGTCCCAGCACTCCGCCGATAAGTGTCAGCAGCAGATTTTCCCAGGCTATCTGCGAGAGGATCGAGCCGCCCCGGGCACCGAAGGCCTTGCGGGTGCCGAATTCGGTCAGGCGGGCCTCCATCCGAGAAGTCACCATGCCGGAGAGATTGAAAAGCGGCACCAGCAGGATAAGCAGCAGCACACCGACGCTCATCCAGATATAAGGCCTAACAGGCTGACTGTTGCCATGACTGTCAAACTGTACGAACATACTTTCCACATACGACGGTACTCCCCGGGGCAGGCTCAGTTCCGAGCCGCTGTCATCGGTATGGTTGAATATCTCCAGGCGGTCCTCAATCCCCGACCTGATTTTACGGAACGAGGCCCTGTCGTCAGCCAGAATATATATGGGTCCGTTCCCCAGAAAACTGACATTTCCGAAAAACATCCGTCCGAGCCACGACATGTTGATGTCGTACTCGTCCAAAGGCATCCAAGCCTCGGCAAAAGCCGCAGATGCGCTTATGGGCACATCCCGGACCACACCGCATACTCGGAACAGCCGTCCGTCCCAGTACACCTCCTTTCCCACCGCATCCGACTTTCCTGCAAGACGGTGTGCTACAGATTCGGAGACCACCAGCTCGGCTGCACTGCCGTGCATACCGCTTTCCGACAGAGGTCTGCCAGCGACAAACTGAAAATCGAAGACCCTCCAGAAGTTCCGGTCCACGAAACGGGTAAATGCCTTGCAGCTTATACCGGCGGCATCCCTCAATGTGAGCGGACCTTCCATAAAATGTCCCGGAGCCATTGCTGTCCAGCACTCCACTCCGGGCAGACTGTCCAGGAAACGCTTTCCGAACTCAGCCGACACTCCGAAGCCCAGCGTTCCCATATCTCCCTTATATAACAGATGGCTGACACTCAGCATCCTGTCCCGATGCGTCTCCGGCACGGTATTGACCACCCTGGAAGAAAGCACGGTCAGGAAAGCCATCACCAGTGCGACCGACACCGCCGTTCCGGCGATGAACACCGCGCTGTACACCCGGTTCACCCGGAGGTTGTACCACGCCTGTCTGAAGTATAATCCTAATTTCATATCGCTCTATATTATACCTTTTATATAATGGCCGGACAATCCCCGTGCCAGCATCTCACTATGCTATTTATCAATATTTTACCCTCGACGACATCCGTTCATTTCCGTACAGGTGTCCGATATCGGACACCCCTCTGCGGACACCTGACCGAACCTCCGCTCAGCTCACGATTGAAAATCTTGGGAATTTTTCATTGAAAATCTTGGGAATTTTATACTGAAAATCATAGGAATTTCTATCTTTGCAATGGATTATAAAACATTCCCTATGTATTACAGCCGCCTTATCGAAAAGGAGATAGAACTTAAGCTGAGAACCTCCGGGGCAATCGTCGTGGCCGGCCCGAAGTTCTGCGGCAAGACCACCACATGTATGCTTTACCAGAAGAGTTTCATAAAGCTGAACACGAAACAGGCCATCGCTATGGCGCGGATGAATCCCAAAGCGGTGCTCAACGGAGAATGTCCCAGGCTGATAGACGAATGGCAGAAAGCCCCTGATATCTGGAATCAAGTCAAGGACGACCTGGATTTCAAATACGAATTCGGCAAATATATTCTGACCGGAAGCTCCACTCCTGCGGACAAGACCGAGGTACATCACAGCGGAGCCGGAAGAATCACTCCCGTGAGAATGCGCCCGATGAGTCTGTGGGAATCAAAAGAGTCAAAAGGAACGGTCTCACTGCAGGGGCTGTTCAACGGCGATGCCGCTTCCGTATGGGACTTGAATCAGGATGCGTCTCTGGAGAATATCGCTCATCTGATCTGCCGTGGCGGCTGGCCGGTGTCCGTGCTGGCTTCTAAAGATATCGCCATAGAGATAACCAAAAATTATTGGAACGGACTTTTTGTGTTCGAGGACTGTGAGAACGAGCGTTTCCGCAACAAGAAACCGGAAGTGCTGAGAATGATCGTAAGAAGCTACGCCCGTCATATCTCGACAGAAGCCGCAATATCGACCATCATCGCAGATGTACGCCAGAGCAACGAAAGGACAATGGATCCCAAGACCTTTGACGACTATCTGGAAGCCTTAAAGGACCTGTACATCATCGAGGACATGGCTGCGTGGAATCCCGACATCCGCTCCAAGACCTCCATACGCTCGACTCCCACACGGCATTTTGTAGACACATCCATCGCATGCAGGGCCTTGGGTGTCATGCCGGAAGACCTGCTCAGAGATCTTGAAAGCCTGGGGCTGTTCTTTGAGGATATGGCCGTGCGCGACCTCAGAATATATGCGGAGACCCTTGGCGGAGAGGTGCTGCACTACAGGGACAACACCGGACTGGAATGCGATGCCGTCATACATCTTGACGACGGACGCTGGGGAGCCGTGGAGATCAAACTGGGCGGAGACGAGCTGATCGAGGCCGGTGCCGATTCACTTAAGACGCTGAAAGCAAAACTTGAGGAAAAGAGCAATGAGAAAGCACCCTCGTTCTTAATGGTACTGACTGCCGTCGGCAGCTCTTACCGAAGAGAGGACGGAGTGTATGTCGTTCCCATCAACCTACTGAAACCGTGACATTATGATACTGATTGTAGATGATGATGATGCGATAAGGGCATCGCTTAGATTCCTGCTGGGCAGGGCCGGACTGACGGCAGAGGCCGTACCGGGCCCGAAAGAGGCGGTAGAGACCGTGCGCCGTCAGGAGCCGGAGCTCATCCTGATGGACATGAACTACTCCCTGTCCACCACCGGCGAGGAGGGTCTGGAGCTTCTGCGGAAGGTGCGTATCCTCGCCCCGTCCACTCCGGTCATACTCATGACGGCCTGGGGCAGCATATCCTTAGCTGTGGAGGGCATGAGGCTGGGAGCATTTGACTTCATCACCAAGCCCTGGGACAATACGGCCCTGCTGGAACGCATAGGCACTGCCCTGCACCTGAACTCGGCGCAGGCGGAGCAGACACCGGACACGGGCAGGGGATTCGAGCGGATTATCGGCCGCAGCCCCATGATGCGGGAAGTGCTGGACGCAGTGCTGAGGGTGGCCCCCACCGGAGCGTCCGTGCTCATCACCGGGGAAAGCGGCACGGGCAAGGAGCTTATCGCCGAGGCCATACACCTCAACTCTCCAAGGCACTCCGGCCCGTTCGTCAAGGTCAATCTCGGAGGCCTCAGCTCCAGTCTCTTCGACAGCGAGATGTTCGGGCACAAGAAGGGAGCCTTCACCGATGCGTGGACTGACCGCAAGGGCCGCTTCGAGCTGGCCGACAAGGGATCCATATTCCTCGACGAGATAGGAGAGCTGGAGCCGGTGTGCCAGGTCAAATTGCTCCGCGTGCTCCAGGACCGCACATACGAGCCGCTCGGAGAGAGTCTGCCCCGCAAGACCGATGTCAGGGTCATCTCCGCCACCAACCGCAGCCTGCCCGACATGGTGAGCCAGGGCCTCTTCCGCGAGGATCTATACTACCGCCTGAACCTCATCCCCATACACCTGCCGCCGCTCAGGGAGCGCAGGGAAGACATACCCCTGCTGGTAAGACATTTCGCCAAAGAAGTGCCCTCCCGGGCGGAATTTTCCCCGGAAGCTGTGGAGTATCTGAGCCGGCTGCCGTGGCCTGGCAATATACGGGAGCTGAAAAATGTGGTCGAGAGAGCCCTCATCATGGCCTCCGGCGGGACTATCGGCAAGGACGACATCACCCGTTGCATGGGAAACGCGCCCGAGCCGCCGGTACGCACCTCCGGGAATCTCACGCTGGAGGAGATGGAGAAAGAGCGCATCCGCAGGGCCTTGTCCGACTGCAACGGCAACGTGACCCGTGCCGCCGCATCATTAGGCATCACACGGGCCTCTCTCTACCGCCGTTTGGAGAAATACAGAATAGAACTTTAACACAGATATGGGCGCACGGGGATATTTCAGGCTGATAGCCGTATCCATACTCGTACTGACAGTGGGGACGGCCGTTCTCGTACTGGTACTCCCGCCGGAGCACCGGAGCTGGACGTATCTGGCCATCCAGCTCTGCGCCATAGCCGTCATACTGCTTCTGGTCATACTGTACCGCAAGACCGTCAAACCGTTAGGCACTCTCTCGGAAGGCATCGACCTGCTTAAAGAGCAGGATTTCTCCACCCGGCTGCGTCAGGTCGGCCAAGCGGATGCAGACCGGATCATAGAGCTGTTCAACCGGATGAGCCGCCAGCTTCACGAAGAGGAAGTGCGGGCCCAGGAGCAGAACCATTTTCTGGAGCTCCTCATCGCTGCATCCCCGATGGGCGTGCTGATCATGGATATCGACGGGAAAATATCCTCCGCCAATCCGGCCATGTGCCGCTTCCTCAACCTTACTGACATAGGAGAATACAAAGGTCTCGCATTGGATGGGAGCGGACTGCCCCTGCTGCAGCTCATGGCCTCAGTGGAACCGGACAGCGGCAGGATTCTCCAGACAGACCCGCTGCACATCTACCGCTGCACCTGTTCGTCATTCATGGACAGAGGATTTCCGCATCCGTTCTATATGGTGGAGCCGCTGACAGAAGAGCTGTACGAAGCTGAGAAAAGGGGCTACCGGAAAGTCATCCGCATCATCTCCCACGAAGTGAACAACACCATGGCAGGACTGACTTCTGCTCTCGGAGCCATGGAGCAGAGCAGTGCCGGCTCCGGAGACGAGGACACCGCCTCCATGCTGTCGATACTGCTGTCACGCATAGACCGCATGAGCCGGTTCATCACCGAGTACGCCTCCATGGCACGCATTCCCGACCCGGTATGCCGTCCGGTGGAGGCAAACACATTCCTGCGCAGGACAGCCCCCTTCCTCGAGAGCCTGAAAGGCCGGCGGCAGATCGCACAGATACTGGACCTGGACGACAACGCAGGAGAAGTGAGCATCGACCCCGTACTGATGGAACAGGTCCTCACCAACATCGTCAAGAACGCCGTCGAAGCCTTCCCTCCCGACACTCCCGACACCGCCTCAGGCACAGCAGAATCCGTACAGCCCGTACCCCACAGCAAACCCTACCTTTCCCGGAATCAGATTACCATTGTCTCCAGGCCGGGCTACTGGTGCATATCCGACAACGGCCTGCCCATACCGGAAGAAGCCGCCCGCAACCTCTTCACCCCGTTCTTCTCCACCAAGCCCGACGGCAAGGGCATCGGCCTGACTGTCATCCACGAGATACTCACCCGCTCCGGCATCCGCTTCAGTCTCGCTACCGGTCCCGACGGCCTCACCCGCTTCGAGCTCTTCTTCCGCTGACCCACCCCGTCCACATCCTCCCCAGCACACCGGCCAGTCACATCAGCAGGCAGCAACAAGTCAACCGCAGCCACTCCCAGCGGCAACCCTCCTGCTGTCCCTTTGGGAAAGTGTACCAATTCAGTGCGAATCCCGGGCACTTTTCCCCCGACAAATCCGCATACCCCACTCATTCCTCTGGCAGCGTTGAAGGCAGGCGGTCAAAAAGACCAGGCCCACCACCTACGATACTCTGCGCCGATGCCTTTACGGGATGTACGCGCATCTTTCACACTCGTCAATTACCTAATAATCAACATATTCGCCTCGTAAACCGATGGATTTCGAGGGGTCAGAAGGCCTTGAAATCCATCACACAAATTCGCGGCACCTTGTCTATCAGGCTATTACGCAAAATACAGATGCTTGCACTTCCCGTTGAAAAGTCCCCGGGAATTATCCTCATATACTGCACTGGCTAGTATCGTCCTACAGGCTCACTCTTCCAATGACTACAGAAAATCAGCATCTTAGACTGTACGATGTCCGTGTCATTTAAGAACGATTTTGAGCAATGCGGTTTTTGTCCCGGTCAGACGGGCAAGCTGCTTAATCCCCAGACCGTATCTGCGGCGCAAAATGTCAGCCAGACGATAACGGTCCTCCAGCCGCAAATCCGCCGGCCCGTTTTTCGAGAAAGACTCGCGGCATATATCACTGACCGTACCGAGCAGGTCCGCATCCCGATACTTGGCCTTGTGAAGCATGTCGCCGGAGAGTTCCATCTCCATGTCCTTATTGACCGAAAGATAGTATATCATCCTGGCCGGCCTGTTATTGTAAAGTTCCTCTACCGCACTGATATCCACATAACACTCCGGGCACACCATTCCGTCAGGCGACACCTTGTAATCGTCCGGCAGTCTCACCCGTGAGCACAGCAGCTTCCTCATCTTTACGACACCGATTTCTCCCACAATTTCGTAATGCTTATGCCGGCTGCCGTCATCGAAATACAGCGCTCCCGAGCCCCACGGATAAGCCGCCGGCATGACATTGTAAGCCTTGACCGGATTGCGCAGGACATATCCGACAGCCTGTCTCAGATATTCGTCATCATCTATCAGTTTCATCGAGGCCTTCTCCACCGGTATCCTGACCAGACGCGACAACCGGCGCAGATACTGCCTGATAAATCGCTCCCCATCAGCCTCCGTCCCATTGACAATAAAATGCACATGATTGTCCATTAAACAGAAGCACAGGATTGAAACACCGCTGGTCAACGCACATACAGGCACTCCGTTCATCCCGTACACAAAATCGCCGGCACTTTTGAATATAAGGTCATCCTCAAGCCCTTCCGTACAGATATGCCAATTTTTCTTTTCCATAATACTGCGAAGTTACGGCTCTCTTTATTAATTTCAAAAATACTGATTGTT
>DVHR01000042.1 GCA_018711925.1 Candidatus Coprenecus pullicola | reverse complement strand
AAATATTTATCCAAAGTAATGCTTGCCGCCGTATTGCTGGCAGCAGTCTTAGGCTGCGCGGACAAAAAGCCTCGTGTAGCCATTGTCGGAATCGGTATTGAGTGCAGTACCTTTTCTCCGGCCAGGACCACACTTGATATGTTCGAGCCTATATTGTACGGGCAGGACATCATAGAGTCCTATCCGTTTTTCCAGGACAATGAGGCTCTTTTGAGCAGGGCTGATTGGGTGCCTACAATCATGGCCTGGGCAACTCCAGGCGGAATGGTAACCCGTGACTGTTACGACACACTGGTGAACCGTTCGCTTCGTATGCTGAAGGAAGGAATGCCCTATGACGGTATTTTCCTGGACATTCACGGTGCGATGAGTGTGGAAGGACTTGAGGACCCTGAGGGTGATTATATCACCAGGATCCGTGAGGTAGTGGGACCTGATGTGCTGATCTCAGCTTCCATGGACCCTCACGGCTGCGTCTCGCCGACTCTGGCCAAGGGTGTGGACCTGATAACGTCATACCGTATGGCTCCGCACACTGACAGGTACATCTCGCGTGAGAGGGCCATTGTCAATCTGCTGGACCGTCTGGAGAGCGGTAAGGGTAAGCCTGCCTATAA
This sequence comes from Candidatus Coprenecus pullicola, assembly GCA_018711925.1. Lineage (GTDB taxonomy): Bacteria > Bacteroidota > Bacteroidia > Bacteroidales > UBA932 > Coprenecus > Coprenecus pullicola. The sequence continues at coordinate 21,536 of DVHR01000042.1, read as the reverse complement.
GGCTTGGGTAAAGGTGCCTATCCTGCTGCCAGGGGAGAAGACATCTACCCGTGTGGAGCCAGGCAAGTCCCTGTATGCCGCTATCGAGCCTATCGAGGCTCAGGATGGAGTAATCGATGCAGCTATCTGGATGTCCTATCCATGGGCTGACGAGCCGCGCAACCACGGTGTGGTGGTTGTGACCGGTGACGACAGCGCGCAGGTTACGGACGGAGCCCGTCAGCTGGCCGAACATTTCTGGTCAGTACGGAACGATTTCGAGTTCGTGGCTCCTACGGCCTCATTGGAAGAGGTTCTGGAGAAGGCCATCAATAGCGATAAGAAGCCTTATTTCATCAGCGATATGGGAGACAATCCTACTGCCGGCGGTGCTGGTGACGTGACCTGGACTCTGCAGAAACTGCTTGATCGTCCCGAGTTCAAGAAGGAGGGCGGCAAGACTTTAGTGTATTCCGCTATACCCGGTCCCGAGATGGTGGCTCAGGCCAAGGAAGTCGGTGAGGGCGGCCATGTCCGCTGCAAGGTGGGAGCCGCTGTGGACAACCGCTATTCTCCTCCGGTAATGCTGGACGGTACTGTAGTCAAGATTCTCGACCGCGAGACCAACGACCAGGTAGTGGTGAAGGTTGGCTCGATGCTCGTGGTGGTGGGAGAGGAGAGAAGCCCCTATCATTACAAGGCCGATTATGAGGCCCTGGGCATTGATCCCTATCAGGTGGACATAATCGTCAACAAGCTGGGTTATCTGACCGAGGAACTGTATGACATCAGTCTGAGCGGAGACTGGATGATGGCCCAGACACGCGGAGGTGTGGATCAGGACCTGCTCCAGCTGCCTTATCAGCATCTCCAGCGTCCCATTTTCCCGCTCGATCCTGACATGCCGGATCCCGACTTCGAGGTGGTGTATATGTAATCTCCTGTAAATAAGGAGTTGTAAAATAGAAGTCCCGGCAGGCAATTCCTCCGGGACTTCTTGTTATGAGTCCTGTTGTGAGTCCGATACAGGACGTATGGTCAGGCGAAATGTCAGAGCCGGTCACTGAAAGAGGCAAGCCAGTTGTCAATCCGCTCCCCGGTCTTGTCGGACTCGTTGCTTTCGTCGATGGCAGCACCGATAAACTCCCCGTTCTCTACAGATGTGGAATCGCTGAAAGTGTATCCGTCAGCTGAGATTCCGCCGATGAAGTTGCAGCCAGTACCTTCCAGTTCTTCCTTGAGCAGGTGCATGCCGTTGCAGAATGTATCGGAATAGGCCATCGAGTCTCCACAGCCGAAGAAAGCTACATCCTTACCTGCCAGACTGGCTGATTTCAATACCTTGACGCCCTCGTACCAGTCATCCTGCAGCTCTCCGTCTCCCCATGTGGATGTCCCGAGTATCAGGACATCATAAGGCTCTACCTGCCCCTTGGTGATTGTAGCGGCATCGAAAACATCCTTGACTCCTAATCTGGAGGCTATGGCTTCCGCCACTGCCTGTGTCGTCCCTGTGGACGAACCGTAAATAATGACAATCTTTTTCATTTGAACAGAAATTTGAAATTCATGCTGCAAATGAAAAAGATTATCCCCACATTTGAAATACCAATATGTTGCTAACCGAAAATGGTTATTTGCTGTCGATGACTTCAGCGTCGTGGAAACGGAAATGCTCGTGGATGCGTCTCAGGCGCAGACTGACAGCGATAATCACGGCTCCGAAGACCACCAGTATCGAGCCGGTGAGTATGATTACGGCTGTTGTGCCTATAGTCAGAGGATATAGCGTGATGCCCAGTGACAGGAGCAGTAGAATGACTCCGCAGGCAATGACCCAGCCGGCACCCTTTATGCGGAACGAATCCATGTCGCTGCCGAGGCCAATGATTGTGAAGCTGTTGAACATCATCCATATACCGAGTATTACCGGCAGTGCGACGAGGGTGACTCTCGGGTAGCAGCACAGGAAGATACCCAGTATCAGGTTCAGGATACCGTTGACTATGCTGTATCCTCTTGTAGTGAAATAGTTACGGCTGGTAGAGCTGACAACAAGCTCTACGATACCGCTGATAAGCATCAGAACTCCGAACATGAGACTTAAAGTCAGATAACTCTCCAATGGATTGCAGAATACTATGATACCTGCTGCTATGGACAGGATGCCTGTGAGCAGGTACAGCCACCAGTGCCGGATAGTCTTTCCGGCCCTTTCAGCTACTTTGTCAAATAAATTGTTCATATTAAAATAATTTAATTGGTTTATAATATGTCATCAGCAATTTGTGTGCAATTGGCGGTACTGGAGCCTATTTTCGGAAAAAATGTCATGAATGTGCTGACTTTTTGTATTTTTGGCGGATAAATGCAAATAAGAAGTGAAAGTGTCTAAAGTGATACTGTTGACAGGGGCAACATCCGGATTCGGAAAAACGGCGTCTTCCATGCTGGCGGCCAGCGGGCACAAAGTCTTCGGAACTGGTCGGACGGTGTGTGAGGGATTGCGGGAAGACGGAGTATGGATGCTGCGTATGGATGTGACGGATGTGGAGTCAGTGCGCAGGGCAGTGGATGCTGTAATGCAGATGGCCGGACGGATAGACGTGCTGATCAACAATGCAGGGGCCGGTATCGGAGGTGCTTTGGAACTTGCCTCCATGGATGAGAAACGCTGGCAGATGGAAACCAATTTCATGGGAATGACAAATGTATGCTCGGCTGTCCTTCCGTATATGAGACAAAGCCGAAGTGGGCGTATCATCAATATAAGTTCAATTGCCGGAGTCGTGGCGGTTCCGTATCAGGGATTCTATTCTGCCTCGAAGTTTGCCATAGAGGGATACAGTCAGGCCTTGGCGGTAGAGGTGCGCAGGTTCGGCATAGACGTGTGCGTGGTCGAGCCCGGAGATTTCAAGACAGGCTTCACGTCTTCGCGCAGGGTATCGGAAGCTACGATGAGTCATCCGGATTATGCAGATTCTTTCAAGCGCACATTGACCGGTGTCGAGAAAGATGAGACTCACGGTTCCAGCCCTGAAAAGCTTGGCCGTGTCATCTGCCACCTGGTGTCAAGGCGGCGTACCAGGTTCAGGACTCTGACGGGAAGCCTGCTCCAGACTTTATTTGCCCGTGCGTCCAGAATCCTGCCTGGCCGGCTGACGCAAAAACTCCTGACATGGTTCTATTCTGTGTGATAACAAAAAAGTTATAAGATGTAACAAATATGTTTGTCTGGCTGTCTCATAGAGAGATAGCAGTAATAAAAAACATCCTGCAGTTCTTTCTTTTCTGACTTGTGAAAATCGGAAATGGGATTGTGTACCTGTCTTTATATGCGGATTTTGCCGGGAGTACAAGGCTTATCTCTGATTAATCTGCGGTATATGAACCGCTTCTATATATGAACCGCTTCTATAGATTGTATTCTCTCCGGTCATTGGAAATCATATTAAATGTTTAAATTTGCAGTTAATGTTTTTAGTCAGTTCCGGTTTCCGCGTTCCCTCCAGGAATGCAAATTCAGCAAGGGGACGGAAAAGGGGACGGAAAAAGTAAAAAATATTGGTTAAAAGTAAGGATTTTAAAGAATATGTCAAACGTTAAAAGTAATAAACCGCTGAAAAACAAAGAGAGCCGCGTTTTGGGCGGCTCTCGGCTGATTGACTTGGTGCTCCCTCAGGGGCTCGAACCCTGGACCCCAACATTAAGAGTGTCGTGCTCTACCAACTGAGCTAAGGAAGCATTCCGTTTTGGGACTGCAAATGTATAAGAATTGTTTCAAATACCAAAATAAATTTAAAAAATTAATGAAAAAATTTTTCCTGAACCTATTGCTTGTGACCTCGGCGGTGATGGCTGTCTCATGCAGCCGGACCGAGCGTCGTTTCGTTGACTATGTGAATCCGATGGTCGGCACTGACTTTACGGGGCATACCTTTCCAGGTGCCACGGCGCCTTTTGGAATGGTCCAGCTCAGTCCTGATACCAGGATTGATACCTGGGAGGGCTGCTCGGGCTATCACTACTCCGATGACACCATCATCGGCTTCAGCCATACGCACCTGAGCGGCACAGGTGTGCTTGATTACGGCGATGTGCTCCTGATGCCGGTGACTGCTTATGAAGCTGACACATTGGACAGAGAACTGTACCAGTCGCATTTTTCCCATGACAATGAGAAAGCCGCGGCCGGTTACTATGCCGTCAATCTGGACCGCTGGGACGTGCTGGCGGAACTGACTGCCGGACCGCGTTCCGGAATGCACAGGTACACCTATGAGGGTCTGGACGGAAAGACGCCGATGATAGTCGTGGACCTCAAGCACCGGGATGTGCTTCTCGACTCACGTATAGAGAAAGTCTCTGACAATGTCCTGCAGGGATTCCGCCGTTCGAAGGCATGGTCTGAGGACCAGATGGTGCATTTCTACATGGAGTTTTCAGAGCCTATTGCGGATTACCGTCCTTTCGGAGAGAAGGGGGCTTTGCTGACGTTTGCCGACGGTACGCGCCAGGTGTCAGTCAAGGTGGGTATTTCCTCGGTGTCTTCGGAGAACGCCCGCTTGAACCTGCTCTCGGATGTCCCTGAGGAAAGTTTCGACTTCGAGGCCCTGCTGCATAAGACGCAGGAACTTTGGGAGCGGTATCTTTCAAAGATAGACGTTCGCGGGGGCGGAGAGAGTATTGAGAGGCTGCGGACTTTCTATACCGCGATGTACCATACGGCCATTGCTCCCAATCTGTACAGCGATGTCAACGGAGAATACCGGGGAATGGACAGGCAGATACATAAGGCGGAAGGATTTGACCGCTATACCGTCTTCTCCACCTGGGACACGTTCCGCACCTTGCATCCGATGTTCTCAATCATTGAAAGAGAGCGTACCGAGGACTTCCTGAGGACCTTCCTGACAGTGTACCATGAGGGTGGAAAGTTGCCGATGTGGGAGTTGGCCGGCTGGGAGACCAACTGCATGATAGGCTACAACTCGACACCGATAATCGCCGATGCTATACTTAAAGGTATCGGACAGGAATATGCGGAGGAACTGCTGGATGCAATGGTGGAGACAGCCAATAAGGACGAGTTCGGAATCATGCATTACCGTATGCGCAATGTGGTGCCGGCCGAGGAGGAGCATGAGTCGGTATCGAAGACTCTCGAATATGCGTTTGACGACTGGTGTATCGCGCAGGTGGCCGCATGGCTTTATGACAGTACTGGAGACAGTAAGTATGCGGACATCAGGGATCGTTACATGCGTTATTCGGCCAGTTATGTCAATGTGCTGGATCCTTCCACGAAACTGGTCCGTCCGGTGATGAACGGAGCATGGCTGTCGCCGTTTGACCCGCGGGAGGTGAACAATCATTTTACCGAGGCCAACTCATGGCAGTACAGCTTCTTCGTACCGCAGGACATCAACGGCCATATCGCTCTGCTTGGCGGCGATGCCGGTTACGAGGCCATGCTTGACTCGCTTTTCACGGCCAGCTCAGACACCAAGGGGCGCAAGCAGGTGGATATTACCGGACTGGTGGGACAGTACGCCCACGGCAACGAGCCGAGCCATCAGACAGCCTATCTCTACGCCTATGTAGGCAAGCCGTGGAAGACGTATGAGAAAGTGCGTTACATCCTCGACAATCTGTATTCGTCACGACCCGACGGCCTGTGCGGCAATGATGACTGCGGTCAGATGTCCGCCTGGTATGTCATGAGTGCTATAGGTCTTTATCCAGTGACGCCCGGAAGCGACATCTACGTGTTCAGCGCTCCCGTGTTCAAGAACATCAGGATCAATCTGGAGAACGGAAGGCAGTTCGTCATCAAGTCCGAAAGCGCCGGGAAGATAGACAAATGCAAGTATATCTCATCAGCGAGTCTTAACGGTGCGGATTATACCAGGAGCTATATCCGTTTCAGCGATATCATCTCCGGCGGCGAACTGGATTTCACATTGGCGCAGCAGCCTGATACGGCTTTCGGCTCGGCGGAGTCTGACAGACCCGTCTCCGAAGGGTACAGGGGCTTCGTCCGCAATCCCTGGTTCGTGGCCGCCTCGGACATCTTCGAGGATACTCTGACGGTGGGTGCAGACAGCGGGAATCCGGACAATACGGTGTTTGTCAAGGTCGGTAACAGAGGCTACCGCAAATATGACGGGCCGGTGACCATCGACAGGACAACCCGCATCAGCATCTACTCGCAGTCTCCGTCAGGGGAGAAGAGTCCCGAGATATCGGCTGTGTTCCATAAGATGAAGGACGATATGGACATCTATACGGACAATGTGTACAATCCCCAGTACAATGCCCGTGGTCCCCGTGGCCTGATAGATGGCCTTAGGGGCAGCGTGAACTGGAAGACCGGAGGATGGCAGGGCTATCAGGACACGGATTTTACAGCGGTGGTGGATCTGCGCAAGGAAAGGAGCGTGTCTTTGCTCGGCTCCGGCTACTGTCAGGATGTCCGTTCCTGGATATGGATGCCCAAGTACGTGGAATACGCGGTTTCGGACGACGGTCAGAATTTCACCGTGGTCGGCAGGGTGGACAATACTGTGGATGAGCAGGACTACACGATCCAGACGAAAGACTTCATATTGAGACTGGACAGGCCGGTGAAGGCTAAGTATGTAAGGGTCTTCGCCAAGAACTTCGGTACGATACCTGCATGGCATCTGGGCCACGGCGGCGAGGGCTTCATCTTTATCGACGAGATCTGGGTAGAATAAAAAAAGCGGCGGGCTTTGACCTGCCGCTTTCTGTTTCCGCTCTGTCGCCTGGTTCTTTTAGAGTGTGCCCTGTCTGAGCATTTCGGCGTAATGGTCGATGCGGTGCAGCTCGTGAGGGATGTTGATGGACTGAGGGCAATGTTCTATGCACTGGCCGCAGCCGATGCAGTGGCTGGCCTGGCGCAGTTTGGGTACGCTGCGGTCGTAGCCGATTAGGAATGCCCGGCGGGCCTCTCGGTAATTGCTGTCATCCCGGCTGGAGGAGAGATTGCCCTCATTGACGCATCTGTTGTAATGCAGCAGTACTGCGGGGATGTCGATGCCGTAGGGGCAGGGCATGCAGTACTTGCAGTCGTTGCAGGGAATGGTGGGGTACTCGTGCATCTGGCGGGCTGTCTCCTCTAAGAATGCCTTGTCCTCGTCGGTCAGCGGCACTAAAGGAGAATAGGTGCGGAGGTTATCCTGCAGGTGCTCCATGTAGGTCATGCCGCTGAGGACGGTCAGCACCATCTCCGGGGATCCGGCGAAGCGGAATGCCCAGGAGGCGACGCTGCTCTGCGGGTCCTGCTCCTTGAGGCGGGCGGCGATGCGGTCCGGGACGTTGGACAGGCGGCCTCCGAGCAGGGGCTCCATGATGATGGAGGGGATGCCTCTCTTGCACAACTCTCCGTAGAGGTATTCGGCATTGACGTTCCCGGGGGTGGCGTGGCTCCAGTCGAGGTAGTTGAGCTGAATCTGGACGAAGTCCCAGTGGATATCCTCGTGCATTGACAGCGCATAGTCGAACACTTCCTGCTCCCCGTGGAAGGACCAGCCTAAGTGGCGGATGCGTCCGGCCTTGCGCTCCTCTATGAGGAAATCCAGCATGCCGTTGTCGATGTATCTTTTACGGAAGTCCTCCATGCTGCGGCCTATGGAGTGCAGCAGGTAGTAGTCGATGTAGTCCGTCTGCAGGTCGATGAACGACTGGCGGTACATTTCCATGGCGAACTCCCTGGATGGATTGGCGAAATTGGACAGTTTTGTGGCGATGAAGTATTTGTCCCTGGGATGCCTTTTGAGGGCCGTCCCGGTGGCGTTCTCGGAGAATCCGCGCAGATATGTCGGAGCGGTGTCGAAATAGTTGACGCCATGCTCTAAGGCATAGTCCACAAGGGAATTCACCGCTTCCTGGTCTATCACATCGTTGCCGTCGCTCCCTTTCACCTGCGGCCACCGCATACAGCCGTAGCCCAGCAGGGACACTCTGTCCCCGTTGCCGGGCAGCTGGCGGTAAGTCATTTGTCTCTTGGGTACTTCGGAGGCAGCCTTTTCCCCACTGTGTCCGCAACTGGAGGCCAATGCTGCCGTCACTCCGGCTATTCCCGAAACCTTCAGAAAGCCTCTTCTCGATATTTTGTCCGTATTCTCCATAATAAAAAGTATTGTGCTGCAAATTTATAATAATTGCAGGAAGCTGTCAGATTTTATTGTCAAATTTCTCATCGGTCATTTTCGATTCCGTGAAGTTGACAGAGGTCAATCAGGCATCATTGCCGGTTCGCTGTTTTTATTATATTTGCGAATAATTAAGCCTGCGTTTTATAAATTTGTATATACATTCATAAGTAATAGGAGTCATGGAGTCAAAGAAGAAAAGAGTCAGAAGGACAAAATCCGAGGTGGAGAACGCCATATCCACCGCAATGGACAGATTGGTGGAGAAACACGGGATTTTAGGAATCACTGCCAATATGCTGATGGCGGAAGCAGGCATTGAGAGTCCGGTATTCTACAACAGGTACGGTTCCATAGACGACCTGATATACGAGTATGTCAGCGAGAAAGACTTCTGGATTGCGGGCAAGCTGCCGTACAAGGACATCGAGAAAGACGGCCCGGAGGAGTATTACGTCAACACGCTCCTGAAGTTGGGGGACATGCTGAAGGAATCCAAGTTCACGAGGGACACGCTGATCTGGGAGCTGTCATCAGATTCGGAGGCTGCATGTAAGATTGCCGGGCTGAAGGAGATGGAGAACGAGGCCCTATTGGTGTACTATTCCAAGGTGTTTAAGGATACCGATGTGGATATCCGGACAATCACCGCCATGCTTATCGCCGGGATATACTGGCTGAACCTGCACAAGGACAAGTCCACTTTCTGCGGTATCGACCTGAATACAAAGGCTGACCGCGACAAGCTCGCCAAACTGCTGAGGGCAATAGTCCGGAATCTGTTTGCCGGTATAGAAAGCGGTTATGTGGACAGCAGGACTGTGGAGACGGCCCGCAGGATGGCGGAGAAAGGCATCGACCCCAAGACCATCTCCGATGTTCTTGACGTATCCGAGGATGACCTGAGCGACATCTTAGCAATGCCCTCCGGAGCATCTTCTGCATCAGAGAAGTAATCTTGAATCTGAGGGCTGTTGTGTATGAGCTCTGCCGCAATTTCAGCGGCCGCTCTACGATCGTCACACCGACCGGTTCGAAGTGGTTGGCCTATTCAATATTTTTTGAGGAAATTCAAAAACAGTTTCTAACTTTGGAAAAAATTAGATGCTATGAGGTTGTCAACTTTAGTAATCAGGGCCGCAGCGGTGGCTGTGGCGGCTTTGGCCGGCACTTTTTCGGATATGTCGGCATGTACAGGGATTTCATTCAAAGCCGGGGACGGCAGTTATGTGCTGGCCAGGACGGCGGAATGGGGCGGCTCGGACCTTCAGGGCCGTTACGTGGTTGTGCCGAGGGGATACAGGCATGTCTCTTTGGCGGCTGATGGAGGCAGCGGGCTGATATTCACCGGTAAATACGGCTATGTGGGCGTGTCGGCCCATTTGGACCAGTTCGTGCTTGAGGGACTCAATGAAAAGGGGCTGTCCGCCGGGCTGTTCTTCTTTCCCGGTTACGGACAGTATCCGGAATACGACTCGACTGAAGTGAGCCGGACAGTGCCGGACATGCAGGTGGTCAGCTGGATGTTGGCCAATTTCAGCACTGTGCAGGAGGTCATCGACCATTTCGACGAGATAGTGGTGACTATGCTTTTCCCGGAGTCCGGAACTTCCCACTGGAGGGTGGGGGATCCGTCCGGCAGGCAGATTGTCATCGAGATAACCGGTGGAGAGACGCATATCTACGAGAATACGATAGGGGTACTGACCAATTCTCCCGATTTTCCCTGGCATGTGACTAATCTGAATAACTATGTCAGCCTGACTTTCGGGGAAGCAGAGGGCAATGCGTTCTCGGCTTATCCGCAGGTGCGCCGCTTCGGAGCCGGTACCGGCATGACCGGCATCCCGGGTGATGTGACTCCGCCGTCGAGATTTGTCCGCGCCGCTTACTATCAGGCCACCGCGCCCCAGTACCCGACCGGAGAGGAGACGGTTATGTCCTGTTTCCTGATACTGAATAACTTCGACATACCGATAGGTGTGGAGCGTCAGAAAGGCCAGAACCCTACTGATATTCCCGGGGCCACGCAGTTCACTACGGCCACTGATACTAAGGGGCTGAAGTTCTACTGGCGCACGTGCTGGAACAGCACCATACGCTGCATCGACCTGACGTCCATAGATTTCGCTAAAGTGAAATACACCGTCGAGCCTTTAGACAAGGTCCGTGAGCAGAGTGTGGAGATGATCAAAGTGCGATAAATTCGGAAAGAGCTGTGTATAACCTCTGTACGGGGAGTCCTACGATGTTGAAGTAGGAGCCGCGTATGGAGGTTATGCCTATATAGCCGATCCATTCCTGTATGCCGTAGCCGCCGGCCTTGTCGAACGGACGGTAACGGTCTATGTAATAGTCAATCTCCTCGTCCGACAGGGATTTGAACTCCACTTCGGACGTGCTGGAGAATACGCTTCTGTGTCCGAGGTCGCGGATGCATACTCCGGTCACGACTCTATGGGTGCAGCCTGACAGTGCCCGGAGCATCCTTACGGCGTCCTCTCTGTCGGAAGGCTTGCCGAGTATGTCTTCCCCGCAGATGACCACGGTGTCGGCTGTGATGAGTATCTCGTCAGCCTCAAGGGGACGGTGGAAACCTTCGGACTTGGAGACGGCCAAAGCTGATGGTACCTCGTCCGGTGCGAGTGCCGGAGAATAAGTCTCAGGGGCTCCCGGTGTGGCCTCTACGGTAAAATCCAGTCCCAACCCGGCCAATAGCTCCCTGCGCCGGGGAGATGCCGAGCCGAGCACGATTCTGCGGCCTGAAAGTGCGTCTTTGAGCAGCATGGCGTCGGGTATTAGAACAGTTTGGAATATACTTCGGTGTCGAGAGTCCAGTCTCCACGGACTTTCAGAACTTGTTCTATAAGGTCTCTGGCCAGTCCCTTGCCTCCAGGAAACAGGGATACATAGTCGCAGATGTCCTTGACTTCCGGAACGGCGTCCGCCGGTGCCACGGAAAGCCCGGCTATTCTCAATACCGGTATGTCGGGTATGTCGTCACCGGCATAGGCCACTTCCCCGGGCCTGAGGCCGTGGCGGTCGCAGAAGTCCATGAAGTCGGGCCGTTTGTCCCTGGATTTCTGATAGATATCGGCTTTGTCCACTCCGAGGCCGGTAAAGCGGCTGACTATGCCGTCAGAGGTGCCTCCGGTGATGATGGCCACCGGATATCCTTTCATACTGCACATCCTCAGCGCGAAGCCGTCCTTGGAGTTGAATATGCGTACCAGCTCGCCGTCGGGCATTGAGATTATCGTGCCGTCGGTCATGACTCCGTCCACGTCGAAGGCGAAGGCCCTGATGCTGTGGAGCCGGACTTTGTAGTTGTAGTTGGGCATTGTTCGGGTGCTGTTATTTGTGATGATATTTTTCCAGAATCCTGTCGGTAAACAGCCGGTATATCTCCTCCTGCTCGGTCATTCCCATGCTCTGCAGCAGGTCCAGATGCTTGCGGATGGTCATCATGTCCCCTCTGCGGGCCGGGCCGGTCATAGTGGAGGCCGGAGTGTGGAGAAATGCGTTGCGCACGGCCTCTATCGTGCCCGGAATCAGCAGCGGATGGTCGTGCTGGACTATCGGGAACGCCAAGCCGAGGATGTAGTTGACGAAATTGGTGGTGAAGACGGCCGCCAAATGCATCTTCAGTCTGTCTTCGGACGAGTAGAAATAATGCTCTCCGCCCAAGTCCGAAGCGATGGAGTCCAGTATCGGCATCAGCTCCCGGGAGGTAGACTCCAACAGCAGCGGTACGTCCTTGAAATCCACGTTCTTGTTGCGGTTAAGAGTCATCAGCGGATAGATGACTCCGCAGCGGCAGCCGGCCTCCTCCAACGGTCTGAGTACTGATATGTCCGTTGCGCCTGAGGTGTGTACAACAGCGGGCAGGCTGTCCATGCCCGCCAACTCCTCCCTCATCCCGCTGACGACTGACTCTATCGCGTCATCCGATACGGCTATGAAGACCACTGCGGCCCGGGCCAACGTCCTGTAATCCCCGGCGGCCTGAGTGCCGGCACCGTTGGCCTGGAGTGCGCGTACCAGTTTGTCACGGCTGCGCTCAGTCCGGCTGTAGACATAGGATATATTGTAGCCTTTTTCCTGAAGGGCCAAGGAGAACCGGAAAGCCACGTTTCCGGCTCCCACAAACGCTATGTCCGGTCTCATCGGCTACGCCTCCGGAGTATTGCCGAAACCGAAAGGAATGGTGTTCTTAGGTGTATTGCCGGTGAGCTTTATCTCGCCGTTCTGGCTCTCGTATTTGTTGATGTTGTCCCTCAGGGCCAGATAAAGTCTCTTGATGTGCTCTGGTGTCATGATGACGCGGCTGACTACCTGGGCCTTGGGATAGCCGGGTGTGACGCTGGCGAAATCGATGAAGAACTCGCTGTTGGAGTGTGTGATGAGTGCGAGGTTCGAATAGTGGCCTGTTGCGGCGTCTCTGGTAAGCTCGATGCTTATCTCTTTCTTCTGCGGTTGGTTGTCCATAATTTCTGATTTAACTTTTAAAATGTTCTGCCTGCAAACTTACACAAAATGAATTATATTTGCGAGTCAAATTGAAGGAATATGGAATTGTCTGCTAAATACAGTCCCTCGGAAGTAGAGGAGAAATGGTACTCTTACTGGTTGAAAAACAAGTTTTTCCATTCGGAACCCGATAACCGGGAACCCTATACTGTGGTCATCCCGCCGCCCAATGTGACAGGTGTGCTGCACATGGGACACATGCTCAACAATACGATACAGGACGTGCTCGTCCGCCGTGCCCGCATGCAGGGCAAGAACGCCTGCTGGGTGCCTGGTACCGACCATGCGTCCATCGCCACCGAGGCCAAGGTGGTGGCCAAGCTGAAGGAGCAGGGCATCGACAAGTCCTCCCTGACCCGCGAGGAGTTCATGAAACATGCCTGGGAATGGAAGGAGAAGCACGGCGGCATCATCCTCGAGCAGCTCAAGAAGCTCGGGGCCTCCTGCGACTGGGACCGTACCCGCTTTACGATGGATCCGGCTCTCAGTGAGGCGGTCATCAACACATTCGTTTATTTCTACAAGAAAGGATATATCTACCGCGGCGTGAGGATGGTCAACTGGGACCCCCAGGCCCTGACCGCCGTGAGCGACGACGAGGTGATCCACAAGGAGACCAGGTCCAAGCTCTACTACCTGCGCTACAAGGTGTCCGACGGGGCCGGCAATCCCACTGACGACTACATAGTCATAGCCACGACCCGTCCGGAGACCATCATGGCCGATGCCGCAGTCTGCATCAACCCGGAGGATCCGAGGTATCACCACCTGCGCGGCAAGAAGATACTCATCCCTTTGATCAACAGGGAGATTCCCATCATCGAGGATTCGTATGTGACCATGGATTTCGGTACAGGCTGTCTGAAAGTGACTCCGGCCCACGACGTGAACGACTACGAGATAGGCCTGAGGCACAACCTGCCGGTGCTCGACATCATCGACGACCACGGACGGCTCAACGAGAAGGCTGTAATCCTCGTGGGCGAGGACCGCTTCGTGGCCCGCAAGAAGATAGTGAAAATGCTGGCCGAGGCCGGGCAGCTCGAGAAGGAGGAGGACTACCTCTCGCCTGTAGGACACTCCGAGAGGACCGATGCCGTCATCGAACCGAAGCTGTCGATGCAGTGGTTCATCAAGATGGACGAGCTCTCCAAGGCCGCCCTGGCCCGCGTGGAGGACGGAGAGATACGCCTCATACCCGACAAATACCGCAACACCTACTGTCACTGGATGGAGAATACCCGCGACTGGTGCATCTCCCGTCAGCTGTGGTGGGGACAGCAGATACCCGCTTACTACCTGCCTGACGGCCGCTATGTGGTGGAGGCTACCGAGGAGGAGGCTTTGAAGGCCGCGCAGCAGCTCGACCCTTCGGTTACAGCCGCTGACCTCAGGCGCGACGAGGATGTGCTGGACACCTGGTTCTCCTCGTGGCTCTGGCCCATCTCGGTATTCGATCCCGGCAAGCCCGGCTTCCCCGAGAAGGCTCCGAATGCCGATTTAGCGTACTACTATCCGACCAACGACCTTGTGACCGCCCCGGATATCATCTTCTTCTGGGTGGCCAGGATGGTCATGGCCGGCAACGAGTTCATGGACAAGGTGCCTTTCCACAACGTCTACTTTACCGGTATCGTCCGCGACAAGCTGGGCCGTAAGATGTCCAAGACCCTCGGCAACTCGCCAGACCCTCTGAAACTTATCGATGACTACGGGGCCGATGGAGTCCGTATCGGCATGCTGCTCTGCACCGCTGCCGGCAACGACATCCTCTTCGACGAGTCTCAGGTGGAGCAGGGCCGCAACTTCTGCAACAAGATATGGAACGCCTACCGCTTGGTTAAAGGCTGGAGTGTGGACCGCACCGCCGCTGCTCCCGAGTATTCGGCACTTGCAGTCAAGTGGTTTACCCACAAGCTCAATCAGGCAATAGCCACGGTCGATGACCATTTCTCCAAATTCAGGATTTCCGATGCGCTGATGACCCTCTACAAGCTGTTCTGGGATGACTTCTGCGCCTGGTACCTCGAGATAGTCAAGCCGGCCTTCGGTTCTCCGGTGGACGGAGCTACATACGATGCCACCATCGGATTTTTCGACTCCCTGCTCAAGCTCCTGCACCCCGTGATGCCGTTCATCACCGAGGAACTGTGGCACAACATCGCGGAGCGTCCCGAGGGCGCGACCGTCATGCTGGAGCGCCAGCCTGCCGGAGGAGAGTACGACGAGGCGTTTATCCGCGACTTCGGGCTTGCCACCGAGGCTGTGGCCGCTCTCAGGAATATCCGCCAGAAGAAGGGCATTTCCCCGAAAGAGGCCCTCGACCTGCGCATCAAGGGGGCATTCCCCCAGGAGATGACCGGCATAGTCCGCCGTATGGGCAATGTGGGGGAGATTTCCTTCGTAGAGGATTTCGGAGGACGTGAGGCAGGGGCATCCTTCCTCGTGGGCACTGTCGAGATGTTCGTGCCCCTTGCCGGCAAGACCGACGTGCAGGAGGAGATTGCCAAGGCCGAGGCCGAGATTGAGCGTCTGGAGAAATTCCTCAAGGGCGTGAATGCCAAGCTGTCCAATGAGAAATTCATGCAGAATGCCCCCGAGGCCGTGGTACGCGGAGAGGAGAAGAAGCGTGCCGACGCCACTGCCAAGATAGAGGGACTGCGCAAGACCATAGAAGCCCTCAAAGGCTGAACAGAATAGACAGAAGCCATGTACATCCAGTCAGAGACACAGATAGAGGTCCGCTACTATGAGACGGACCTGATGGGGATAGTCCATCATTCGAACTATATCCGCTACTTCGAGTGCGGCCGGCACCAGTTCCTGCTGGATGTCGGACTGCCCATCACGGAACTGGAGAAGAGCGGAATCATGATGCCGGTGGTGTCGGTCGAGGCGCATTACCACACCCCGGCCCGGATGGGAGACATCCTCCGGGTGGTCTCCAGGGTGGAGAAGGAGCCTATGGCCCGGGTGGAGGTCCGGACAGACATCTACAACCAGAACGGCGATCTGGTCTGCGACGGCACAGTGGTCCTCGGCTTCATCCACAGCGACACCCGCCGTCCTACCCGCATCCCTGCTGCGCTGCTTGAGGTCTTCCGGAAGGCCGATCAGGAAGCCGGTCAGAAAGCGTAGGCAGGCTGTCAGACAAGGCTGCCTTACTGCAGTGTCCCGGAAATTTGGAAAATGCAGACTGATTTGTATATCCCTAATATTTAGGCGCTTACAAATCGGTCTGCATTTTTCACCTCTCTGTGAGACCCCGAAAAATGCACTTGATTTTGCAAGTGTTTTATAATCAAATATTTACAAAACATGCTGCAATTCTCAATATTCATCATAAATACCCCGCCTAAAGCCATTTTATACGTATTCCTCAAAATTTTTATGCCGGAAATACTGCAAAATCTCAAAAAGTTGGGCCGCTGAATGTGGTATGGATATTTTTTATAGATTTGCAGCATCTTATAAATGATAGAGAGATAT
This sequence comes from Candidatus Coprenecus pullicola, assembly GCA_018711925.1. GTDB lineage: Bacteria > Bacteroidota > Bacteroidia > Bacteroidales > UBA932 > Coprenecus > Coprenecus pullicola. The sequence continues at coordinate 5,361 of DVHR01000042.1, read as the reverse complement.
GGCACTTTTGTTTTTAGGGTCGATAGGACTGACCGAGATTCTGGTACTGCTGCTCATTGTCCTGCTGCTTTTCGGGGCGAAGAAGATTCCGGAGCTGATGAAGAGTTTCGGAAAGGGTGTGAAGAGTTTCAAGGAAGGCATTAACGGTATCGAGGAGGATATCAATGCAGGGCCGGAGAAGGGCTCTGCCAAGGAAGGGGCGAAGAAGCAGTAGGAGACGGTGACGTGGCGGGAGAGATGACATTCTGGGAGCATCTGGATGAGTTGCGGAAGGTGATTTTCCGCAGTTTTGCTGTCCTTATTGTCCTCATGGTGGCGTTTTTCCTGTGTAAGGAGATCGTTTTCGACGGTGTGGTACTGGCTCCCCTTACAGATGATTTCTTTGTGTACAGATGGCTGGACGACCTGCTGGCACTGATGGGCCTGCCTGCATTGAAGCCCTTTGCAGTAACACTGGTCAATATCGACCTGGCCGCGCAGTTCTTCACCCATGTGCGGATGGCCTTCTGGCTGGCAGTCATCATCGCCCTGCCTTTTCTGCTGTACCAGATCTGGCTATTCGTGCGGCCTGCCCTCTACGACAGGGAGAAGAAGGCGGCGGAGGCGGCTTTCTCCATGGCCTCCCTGCTTTTCTACGTAGGGCTTGCGGTCGGATATGTGATAGTGTTTCCGCTGACTCTCAGATTTTTAGGGACGTATCAGGTGAGCGAGTCGGTGGCCAACCAGATATCGCTCGGCTCTTACATCGGGATGTTCCTGAAGATGAACCTTATCATGGGAGTGGTCTTCGAACTGCCCGCCCTGGCCTACATGCTGTCCCGGATAGGTATTATCAACAGACAGATGCTAAGGCGTTTCAGAAAGTACGCGGTGGTGATAGCCCTTGCAGTGTCCGCCATCATTACACCATCGGGAGACGCATTTACCATGATAGTAGTGGCACTGCCGATATATATGCTTTACGAGGTCTCCATCAGGCTGTGCGGCAGTGAAACGCGCAGGGAGGACCTCGCAGAAACCAAGACAACGGATATACAATGATTTCGATAAATAATCTGACAGTAGCGTTCGGAGGATATACCCTTCTGGACGACATCAGCTTCCACGTCAGCGACGGGGAGCACATAGCCCTCGTGGGCAAGAACGGAGCCGGCAAGAGTACCATTCTGAAGCTCATAGCCGGAGTGGAGCGTCCTACCTCAGGCTCGATCATGAAGCCTAAGGAGCAGACCGTGGGCTATCTGCCGCAGATAATGAGCTATTCGAAGGATACTACGGTCCTCGAGGCCGCCATGTCCGTATTCGCCGACCATTTCACCATGAATGAGAGGGTGGAGGAGATCAGCCGGGAACTGGGCGAGAGGACAGACTACGAATCCGAGGCCTATCACCGTCTGATAGAAGAGCTCAATGAATTGAATGACAAGCTGGCCATGGCCCAGTCCGAGTCCCCGGCCGTGCTGGCGGAGAAGACGCTGGTCGGGCTGGGATTCAAGAAGGGGGAGCTGGGCCGTCAGCGCAGTACTTTCTCCCAGGGCTGGAACATGCGCGTGGAACTGGCGAAGGTGCTGCTGACAAGGCCGGACGTGCTGCTGCTGGACGAGCCGACCAACCATCTGGACATCGAGTCAATTCAGTGGCTGGAGGACTATCTATACGGCTACCGTGGCTCGGTAGTGTTGATATCCCATGACCGTCGCTTTCTGGACCGTGTGACTACCAGGACGGTGGAGATTGTCCTCGGTCACATCTACGACTACAAGGTGCCGTACTCGAAATATGTGGAGCTGCGCCGCGAGAGGATGGAACAGCAGCGGGCCGCCTACGAGAACCAGCAGCGGATGATCGAGAAGACAGAGGAGTTCATCGAGCGTTTCCGCTACAAGCCCACCAAGAGCAATCAGGTTCAATCCCGCATAAAGGCTCTCGACAAGCTCGAGCGGATAGAGATAGACCAGGAGGACAATTCGGCCCTGCATGTCAAGTTCCCTCCGGCTCCCCGCTCGGGACAGATCGTCTTTCAGGCCAAGGCCCTCACAGGAGGTTATCCGCCCCGTGACGGCTCCGGCAGTCCGAAGGTGGTCTTCACGGACATCGACCTGACGGTGGAGAGAGGGGAGAAGGTGGCTTTCGTCGGCCGCAACGGAGAAGGTAAGAGTACCATGATGAAATATATCACCGGGGAGCTGCGGCCCATAGCCGGCTCGGCCTCTCTCGGGTACAATGTGGCTCTCGGCTACTATGCCCAGAACCAGGAGGACGTACTCGATAAAAACGATACGGTCTATGATACCCTCGACAAGGTGGCTGTGGGCGATATCCGCACCAGGCTGAGGGACATCCTCGGGGCCTTTCTCTTCCGCGGTGAGGACATTGACAAGAAGGTGGCGGTGCTCAGCGGAGGCGAGCGCTCCCGTCTTGCCATGGCCAAGCTCATACTTCACCCGTACAACCTGCTGGCCCTCGACGAGCCGACCAACCACATGGATATCCGTTCCAAGGACGTGCTAAAGCAGGCCCTCCAGCGCTACGACGGGACTCTGGTTATCGTGTCTCACGACAGGGACTTCCTCGACGGGCTGGTGGACAAGGTCTATGAGTTCCGCGACGGGACGGTGAAGGAATACCTCGGAGGAGTGCGGGATTTCATCGAGAAGCGGCGCATAGAGAACCTGCAGGACCTGGAGCGGTCTTCCCGGCCTTCAGGAAATGCATCGAAGTCCGTACAGCCATCTGCCTCAGGACAATCCGCAGGGGGCGGGGCTTCATCTACCGCCTCCGCTCTCTCCTTTCAGGAGCAGAAGGAGCTGCGCCGCAAGCAGAAGCGTATAGAGAGCTGCGAGAAGAAGATCGCCGACATCGAGACTCAGATGAAGGAACTGGAGAAAGTCCTGGCCGCTCCGTCGGCTGATACCGACATCGACAGGCTGACCCGTGAGTATCTGGAACTCAAAAGGACCCTGGACCGCACCATGGAGGAATGGATGGAGCTTAACAGCTGATTAATCATTGAAATACAATAAATATCTGAACATGGAAAATACTGAAAGGAAAGATACATCCTATCATCTCTACGGAATGCATCCCGTGCTGGAGGCCGTGCTGTCCGGAAGACAGATAGAAAAGGTGCTGCTCAGGCAGGGGCTGGAAGGACAGCAGTTCCGTCAGCTTCTTACAGAGCTGGACAGCCGCGGCATACCCTTCCAGTTCGTGCCTGCGGAAAGGCTGGCCCGCTTCCGCGGAGGCAGGAATCAGGGTGTGGTGGCATACCTGCCTCAGATAGACTACATTCCCCTGGAGGAAATGGTCGAGAGGGCTTTCCAAAAAGACCCTGCACCCATTTTTGTCCTGCTCGACGGGGTCAGTGACGTACGCAACCTGGGGGCTGTCGCCCGCAGTGCCGAATGTGCGGGAGCTGACGGCATCATCCTGCCTGCGAAAGGAGGAGCTGCCATCAATGCTGACGGTGTCAAGGCCTCGGCAGGTGCCTTGCTGCGCATCGGGGTCTCAAAGTGCAAGAACCTGCGCATTCCGATTTATTATCTGAAGGAGAGAGGATTTCAGATAGTGGCTGCAACTGAGAAAGCCGATGGTCTTATTTATGAAGTGGATATGAAGAAGCCCACGGCTTTCGTCATGGGCTCCGAAGGCAAGGGTATCTCTTCATCGGTGCTGGCTCTCTGCGATGTGCAGGCCCGAATCCCCATGCATGGAGATATCGGTTCATTGAATGTCTCCGTGGCCGCCTCGCTCATGCTGTTCGAGGCGGTCCGGCAGAGACTGACGCAGTCTGTTTATCGATAGTCACTACTGTTGTAGAAGGACTCATTGCGCTGTTTGATGAAGAAATATCCGTCAAAACCGTTCTGTGCAGTTGTGAACTTATAGTATTTGCCGTTGATTCCGGATGAATTGCCGGCATGTGTGCTGAAATCATCTCTCAGGTAGCTAAGCGGTTTTAATGAGCTGAGAGCATTGATTACATTCTGGGTGCTGTAGTAAGCGATGTTTGTAGTAAAGTTCTGAATGTAAGGCTTTGCACTGGTAGGAGAGCCGATGCTGTGGTATGCTGTAGAAACATGCGGATATGTTATAAGGCTATTCTGCAGCATGGCGGAAGTGTATCCGTTGTTCAGGATAATATTCCATGTGGGATTGCTCCATCTTGCAATGAGGGTCACGACATACACGTTTCTTCCATTTACAGTTGTAGAGCCGTACGCACCGAGTCCGCATTCATATTCCAGCAGCCTGTAAACCTCAATCTCTATCCTGTCTGTGGAGAAGCGGTGCAGGTGATCCCATCCTGTGATGAAATATTTTCCGTTAGCAGTTGATGAATAAGGGTTGATTGTTCCGTTTTCGGATATTTGTATTTCGCTGCTGAGCTGCCCGTCCTCATCCCTGACTTCCCATGTCATAGAGACATTGGGAGCATGCTCGATGTCAAGGCTAAGGTAGTTCTTGAAGTTCCAGGAGCTTCCGTCAGAAGTAAGACCGTAGGTATTGACGACTTTGTTGTCCCCTGTCAGGGTAGCCTGTACGGCAGGTACCACGCGGACTTTGGCTGTTGCGTAAACCTGAGGATAATCCACCAGTGAGGCCTTGATAATCACATCATTGAAACCGTCTGTCCGTTTGAGGCCTTTCATTAGGTTTCCGGATATGGAGACATGTTCATGACCCTGTACAACGGAATACTCTATGGGAAGGTCTGCGGATACAGGTCTGAGCGAGGATACCAATGTCCAGGTAGCACCCTCATACATGGTTACATTGCTGAATGTCAGGTATGGTTCCAGTATGTTGACCGTCATCCTGTCAGATATGCCTGTTGCGGACTCTACACTTACAGTACATCTGCCTACTTTTAAAGGTGTGATGTTTCCGTCATCGTCAATTTCAAGCATTGACGGGTCTGAAGTACTCCAGTTCAATTTTACATCTGCCGGCTCAAGTTTGTTGAAACTCAGTCTGGAAGGGATCCCTACATAAAGATTGCTGAATAACTTGTTCAGGACCAGTTCTCCACCGCTGACACTGAAATCCACACTCCTGATTATCCCTCCGGCTTCGCCTGTGAGACGGTATCGTCCTATCTCTTTCTGCAATTTCCCTGGATTCGAAACATAGATCATCCTGTCTGAGACCATAGCCCCGCGTTCTTCTCCTGAAAGACATTCGATTCTGAAAGTCGGTTTCAAATTGTATGGATACACGTTGTATCTTATATAATAAGGAGAATTGTAATAAGGATAAATTGTGTCAGGAAAATCCCTGATCTCAAACATTTTACTGTCTGCGTACACATGCACGGTACAAGAACCCTCTACACCGCTTCCGTCAACGGTACCGTCTCCG
>DVHR01000041.1 GCA_018711925.1 Candidatus Coprenecus pullicola | reverse complement strand
GAACGAAGATGCCACAAGGCAGAATTTGGTAGAATCCATTTATCCGGAAAATCCGAAACATCCGCGACTGAAATGCCGCCTTACAGAAAAAGGTATAAATTTAATAAGCGGACCATTGTGCGGCATTTTCCGGCAGTCGGATTCCGTATTTTCCAATTCCGGCTTTTATTCGTATCTTCGTCGTGCAAAGTGAAATGACAGAAGGATATGTTTACCAACAGGGAAGAAGTATTGGAAAAGGCATTACGGGTATTCGCCAAGATGAATTACGAAAAAGCCACCCAGATGGAAATAGCCAAGGCATGCGGGTTGTCAAAGGCCGGACTGATTTATTATTTCCCGTTCAAGCAGGATCTTTTCGTGGCGGTGGTGGACAAGTATGTATTCCATACCCAACAGTTGGAAAACAAGTTCCAGTTCACGGCCGGTTCGTTTCCGGAGTTTATCGACCAATATGTGAGCGGGGTGGAGAAAACCATGAACCGTCTCGTGCACATGCTCGATGACGGCAACAATCCCAACGGCTGCAGTTTTAATTTCTATTACTACCATCTGCTGATGCAGGTGCGGTTGTATTATCCGGACGTGGAGAAGAAACTGGCCGCAATATTCGAGCGGAATCTCCAGCTGTGGAAGTCCGCTATCCAAAAGGCAAAAGAAAACGGGGAAATACGCCAGGATCTGGACGTGGAAGAAACCGCTTCTATGTTCTGGCATGTCTTTTTCGGCATCTCTTTTGAGCAGTCTTTCTTCAAAGGGTTGAATATCAAGCAACTGTCAAAAAGACTTCATTCCATTTACTCGCTGCTGAAAGCCTGAATCCAGGTTCCGGGCGCAAATCATACCTGCGTGTCTCATCCATATCCGAAAATTTTAACACAATAAAACAGACCAATTGGTTTGTTTTTGCGTTCCTTTAGCTATATTTGCATATACTCAAGACAACAATGATAACGAATAAAGAAATTTACGGGCTGCACACTTCCGTCGATCCAGGGCCCTCCGGATTATACGAAGCTTACCGGGATGTCCCGCTTGACAGCCGGGATGAAAGCCGAAAAAACAATACCCCGCTGCATACGGCCTGCCATTTTGCAGACATGACTGCCGTGGGCATCCTGTTGGACAGGGGCGCGGACCCCAATGTGAAAAACGATGACGGCGACACACCGCTGTGCGTCATGGCGAGGCGCGGTCCCCGGCCGGGCGATGCCGTCTATGCCGACATTGCCGGCCTGCTCCTGTCCAAAGGGGCGAGAGTGCCCCGTTCCGGCAAAGATACGACCGCCCTCATCGAAGCCGTGCGCAACCGCCATTTCCTGATGGCCGATGTCCTTCTGACATCGGGGAACCGTATAGATTCTACAGACAGGAGCGGCAGAAACGTGCTGCACGTCATCTGCCTGTCTGCCGGACTTATTGCAGCCGACATCAGGCGCACCGAGGGACGGATAGCAGATTTCTCCCAGCGGTGGTACTCGGACAAGAGCAAACAGGAAACGTATGCCGAACTGGAAAACCTGCGGGCGTCGGACAGACAGTGCTTCCGCACCGCAAAGCTCATTTTAGAAAGCGGACAGATAGACCCTGATGAAAAGGACAGCGTCGGGAAAACGGCCTTTGACATAGCTGCAGAAAACGGTGCGCGTAAAATCGGGGCATTGCTGTCGGGACAGAATCCCGAAACGGACGTACTGGCCGCACTTTCAGGCGGGCTTGACATCTTCCAGGCATTGTGGTACAAGGATGAAACGGCGCTGGAAGCCCTGTTACGTAGCGGCGCGGAAACCCAGACCCTGTGCGAGAATAAAGCCATGGCCGACTTCAAAGGCAAGTCGCCCCTTGGGTGTGCCCTGACATGGGAGAACTTCACCGCCGCAGAGATGCTGCTCAGAAGCGGAGCCGACCCCAATTTCAGGGATGCGGAAGAACGGACGGCGTTTGCCGTATGGATGAGCAGCAGAAGGCACGACAGCGAACACAAAGAGACCTGCCTGCATTTCCTCCAGTGTCTGACGGAATGTGGATGGGACCTGGAAGGCCCCGCTGACAAGGAGGGGAACACCGCCTTGTCCGTCGCCTGCCGCGGGGCCGGATGTGATACGGGTATCTGGGCTGTACGCTACCTCGTGGAGAACGGGGCGGATGTCAATGCCGCCAACATGCAAGGCCAGACCCCTGCGATGAATCTCTACGGGGGACGGTACTGGGACGGCAACATCCCGCGTATTGCAGCCCTGCCGAGGTCATATCCGTACGACGGGCGCTCCTGTACGGAGCAGGATGCCGAGACACTTGAAATACTGCTCGAAGCCGGAGCGGATATCAATGCCAGGGACAAATGGGGCAATACCCTGCTGCATTACATTGCAGCCAGCTCGACGAGCGGCTCTAAAGAGGCGGCCGCCCTTGTGACGGACTTCGGCACCCTGAACGTGAATGCCGTGAACAATGAGGGGCTGACAGCCCTGGACATCGCGGCGAAGAAGAACGACGAATCCCTTGTAAAATTTTTATTGAAATATAACTGAGAACCGTATGGACAACAACATGACTTTCCTGAATGCCTGCCGTAACGGACAGAAAGGCATCGTACAGATATTCCTGAAAAAAGGCGGCATCGACGTGAACAAGCGGGATGCGGAGGGCAACACACCTCTATATTACGCCTGCCAGAAAGGTTACAGGGACATAGTCAGTCTTCTCCTTGACAATGAGGCCGATGTCTCCATAGCCAACAACCTGTCTGAAACACCCCTGCACGCCGCCGCCAAAAGCGGAAACAAGGAAATTATCGGGAAACTGGTGCAATTTGGAGCAGATCCGGACGCTACGGACAGTCAGGGGCGCACTCCTTTGATCCGTCTTCTCGACAACAGGCGCACTGATGCCGCCCTGTTCCTGATAGAGCAGGGCGCGGATACGGAAATCGCCGACAATACAGGACACAAGGCGATAGACTACGCCACAGCCCACGGATTGCGAGATGTGCTGGAGCGTCTGTCCGCAGAAGGCACGACCGACGCGCACGGAAACACTCCGCTTCATCAGGCGGCTTTCAACGGCCAGTCGGAAATCGTCCGTTCGCTGCTTTCCGCGTTTCCCGACATGACAGACGCGGCGAATGACAAAGGGGAGACCCCTCTGATCATTGCCTGCATGAAAGGCAACCTTGCCGTCACTAAACTTCTGCTCGATGCCGGGGCGGATGCAAACAGAGGCCTGCTGAACGGAAACAGCCCGCTGCATTTTGCCGCATGGTCCGGGAACAAGTTTATAGGCAGCGACCTTATAGCGGCCCATGCACAGGTAAATGCGCAGAACGGGAACGGGGAAACGCCCCTGATTCTTGCCGCCAGAGAAGGGAACAACGAGTTTGTCCTTCTTCTTGTGGTGCATGGGGCCGACGTGAATCTCGCGGACAATCTACAGCACACGGCGCTGTATTATGCCGGAGAACGCGGTTACAGTGAAATAACGGAAATACTGCTGACAGCAGGAGCGGAAGGGTAATTCATTAATAACAAGCAATATGACAAAAGAAAAAGCAGATCCTCAAAGTCCTGAGGAAATGGCAAGGGCGGCACAGGAAGCCGCAGTAAAGGCAGCGATGGAACAGGCACAGGCCATGTTCGGGAACATTCCTGGATTCCAGATGCCTGAAGGCATGCAGGAACAGCTGATGGCGCAGATGGGCGCCGGAATGCCTGACATGGCGGCAGCGCAGGCACAGCATGAAGCCATGCTGAAAGCGTCGGGCATAGACCCGGAGACGGTGGCGCAGGCCGGCCGTCAGAATATGGCGTACGCCCAGCAACTCTACTCGTCCGATGCAATGGCACAGATGATAGAAGCCTTCGGGAATTTAGAAGATACAGACTGGAACATCAGCAAAGCCGACGACGGGAAACTGGATACGGCACAGCTCCGGCTGCTGGCTTTTGGCGCGCCAATGCTGGTGTACAATGACGAGAATGTGGATTCGATTGACTGCCCAGAGGAAGATGTGGAAAGCATCAGGAGCACGATTGAGAGCTGGTGGAATGTGACTGACCGCGAGAGTACACTGGAGATTGTGAAGTGGCTGCTTGAAGAAGGACACCATGCCGATGCAGACAAAGCTCTGGAAAAAATCCGGAAGCGGGGAATCGAAGACATATCACAGGAAGAGCGTGACGACGAGGAAAGCAAGATGGGAGATGTCTGCCTGATAGCGGAGAGCATGGAAGAGAACGGCTGGTGTCCCGGAGGGCAGATGCCGGGCAGCGTCATCGCCTGGGATCTGGTAAGGGTGGTGAACCTTGCACGCTGGTCATATCTTTGCGGTTACCTGAACGAGGATGAGATGTGGCAGGTCATGCAGCTTGCCGCCGATACGGCGCTTGGACACTTCTCGTCATGGGAAGAATACGGGACCAGCTTCATTATGGGACGTGGCGTATGGCACGGCGATCCGGGCGACAGCGAAACGGCATACGGGATAGTAAGCCTGCTTCTGGAGGACAGTGAGTCTCCTTGGAAAAAGTCAAGTTTCTAAATATGCGGTTCGGCTTGCTCCTGTGTCGTCACCGTCATTGTGTCCCTTCCCGAGGGAATATTTATGTCTGACTTTGGAAAAGTCCTTGTATATTTGCGCCTCAAATTTATGAAGGGATCTGTTGTATATATCTTGGTGTGCATGATTCTGCTCAACCTGACTGCCACAAGGACTTCTGCGCGTGAGGGAGAGCAGATTTCACCTTTGTATTTCGGCCCTAACGCCCTGCCCGTGCCAGATATGCTGGACGGCAGGGTGTCGGAGCGGTTCTATCTGGAACTGGATTATGACTGCCATTCGGGATTTTACGGGGACTTGACCCAGACCGTGTTCGCAAAAGCCAATATCCCTTTGTTCTCGCCTAGAGTCAACCTGTCATTATGGATGCCTGTGGTGGAGTTCTACCGCAATACTCCGGCATCTATAGAGCACAGCCGTCCGCCAGAAGTCAGTTACAGAGGGTGGCAGATAGGCAATGTATATGTGTCTGTGGACATTCAAGTCTTGAAAGAAAGGCGTTTCCTGCCCGATATGACAGTGAGGGCGGCTATAGTAACGGCTTCCGGAGACGGTGACGAGTATTTACGCAATTATGACGCTCCGGGCTACTTCTTCGATGCATCTATCGGCAAGTCCGTCAAATTTCAGGACGGTTTTTTTCAAAGTCTGCGTTTGGCTGTCAATGCCGGCTTCCTATGCTGGCAGGTAAGCGCGAATACTCAGAATGACGCGTACATGTACGGAGTCAAGACTGTGTTGGAGACGCGGCTGCTGGATGTCTCGTGTGCCTGGCAGGGATATACCGGATGGATAGGGGACGGGGACGCCCCGATGGTCATAAAGGCTACCGCTGTCTTTCATGCAGGCCGCTTCAGACCGCTTATTGCCTATGAATACGGTCTCAGGGATTATCCTTTCCATCATTTTCGGGTCGGGGTCGGTTTTGTATTCGGTCAGGCCGAGGTACTTATTCGTATACGGGAGCGCTGACAGGCGGAAGGTTGTATACGCTCTCTCCTTTAGGACTTTTCACAGTGATGTCTGTAAAATATATTTTGTCTCCGTTCTCGGCGGAGAGCAGTATCTGTTTTTGCTCTTCGGTGAGAGTCGGACTGTAGGATGTCGCAGACAGAACGTCCTTGCTGTTGTTCTTAATTAGGACTATCTCGAATCTGATTATCTTGTACGATATGTTGACAGGTTCGGATATGGATGCGCCTATGGAAACAGTGGATGCTATCCGTTCTTTTTCTATGGGAACGTTGCCGGTATATTTGGTATTGTCGGAC
>DVHR01000040.1 GCA_018711925.1 Candidatus Coprenecus pullicola | reverse complement strand
CAATTTGCAACTTACATAATGGCTTTTCGTTATTCCCCCAGCATATTCTTAATCTCCTTGTCAAAGTCGGAATCAATGCGTTGCGTGCGATTGAATATGTCGTATTCGCTTTCAGCCTTAGCCTTTGCTTGTGTGGCAGAAATACGCCCTTTGTCGGGAAGTATCTGGTAACGGCGGAAAGCAAGGAACTCGTTGACGCTTGCTGCAAATTGCTTCATGTTAAATGTGTTTTCGCGCTCGATGAGGTCTTCTATATAGTCGAAATAGCCGCTCACCGTGCGCTCTAATTGCCTGATTTGTTTCTCGTCCAAATAGTTCTTCGCTATGGATACATCCGATTTGAGTATCCGCCCATTGGGAGAGTTTTTCCATGTGGTCAGCCCCATGTGTTCTTTGGTGTGGTCAGCCTTGGTGTAGATGATTTCAGCTGCCGTCTGTCCTGTAATGGCATAGTGGAAGCGGTTTTGCACCATTGCATAAAACTCTTTTGTCGTCGGGGAGTTGCGGTCGTAATCTGTACTGCATTCGGCATAAATGTCCGTAATCTGTTGCCAGATGCGCCGTTCACTCGCACGGATGGAGCGTACCCTTTCAAGCAACTCGCGGAAATAGTCTTTGCCGAATACGGCTGTTCCTTGCTTCAGCCTGTCGTCGTCCAATACGAAACCTTTACGAATATACTCATTGAGTATCTTGGTAGCCCATTGGCGGAAGCGGGTGGCTCTTGTGGAGTTTACACGATAACCAACGGAGATAATCATATCAAGACTGTAGAAGTCAACCAACTCTTCAACTTCCCCTCTTATGCCTCTATTTACGACGGTTGCAATTTTTGCAACTGTCGTATCTGGGGATAATTCTCCGTCTTTGTATATGTTTGCTATGTGGCGGCTAATACCTGATTTATCAACTCCAAAGAGCTGGGCCATCGCCTTTTGGGTACACCAAACCGTATCGTCCTGGATGACGACCTGCACTTTGCCCTTTTCGTCGGGCATATTGTAGAGCAGAAATTGTATCTCGTTTGCCATGAGTTTTTATTCCTTTATGTTATTGAATTGCAAGCTGTCAAGTTGCCTCACCAACACTAATTTTAACTGATTCAAGTCTTCCACTGTGCTTCAATTTATTGCTTTGTATGCAAATTTAATGACTTTTCTTTAAATGAGCGACAATCTACGATCAATTATTGCACTGATCTACTTATCCAATAAGCCTCTGATAATCAGGATGTATTTCTGAGAGTTGCACATTGCAATACAAAATCATGGCTCAGCGATAATCCATAAATCCCAAAGCAGGCGATATGGCTTTTAAGCCGACCGGAAAGAAGAGCGCAAATGATTTTTGAGGAAATTAAAAAGGGCTTCTTAACTTTGCAGGATGATGGATCGAACATTAAGGGAGTTTATACTGGCACATGAGGCGGAGGATACGGCCGGCCTGATGCTGCACCGTGACCGCTGGAGCGGCATAGACATGGAACTGGCGGTCAGATGTATCCGTGGCAGACAGACCGCGAGGTACAAGCTGCCGCTGTGGTATGCCGAGCCGGGGCTGACCTATCCAAAGTCCCTGCCGTTGGAGCAGTGCAGCTCGCAGGCTGCGGCTCTGTACAAGCAGCGGTTCGTCCATGAGGGCGACAGGGTGGCTGACCTTACCGGCGGACTCGGCGTGGACTCGTGGAGCCTGTCGCAAAAGGCAGCCTCGGTAGACTATTTCGAACGCTCTGAGGAGCTTTGCGAATGTGCCAGGCACAATTTCCCGGCACTGGGCAGGCACAACATCGCCGTACACCGGGCTGATATCAGCTTGGAAATGCTGGGCGGTATCGCCCCGGACACATACGGTCTGGTCTATCTCGATCCGGCCCGCAGGGGCAGGTATGGCGAAAGGGTATTTTCCATCAAGGAGTGCGAGCCGGATATCACTGTCCTTAAAAAGGAGCTGCTGCGCATTGCCCTGTGCATTCTGCTCAAAGCCTCTCCGATGGCCGACATCCGGGCTCTGCTGTCGGAACTGCCCGAAACCGCCGGAGTGCATATCCTGTCCCACGGACACGAGTGCAAGGAGGTGCTGGTGCTGATGCTCCGCGGCAGCTCCGTGGCAGTGGAGGATATTCCGGTGACAGCGGTGGAAATCTCCGGCGAAGACGCCTCGCGGACAGCAGAATTCACATTTACCTTCCGCGAGGAGGCAGATGCCGCAGCCAGGCTGGCTTCCCCTTCGGAGATAAGGGGCTGCCTTTTCGAGCCTTCCCCCGCCTTGCTCAAAAGCGGGGCATTCAAGCTGCCGGCCTGCCGCTTCGGCCTGCGGAAAATCTCCGCATCCACCCATTTCTACGTGGGGGACGTGCCTGTGGAACATTTCCCCGGGAAAATCCGCCGGATTGTCAGGGTACTGCCGTTCAACAAGACCATTGTCAAGGAGTTCCGCAGACAGTACCCGGAATGTTCCGTCACTGCCCGCAATTTCCCGATGAGCTCCGAAGAGCTGCGCAAACGCCTCGGAACCGCCGAAAGCGGCATTCTCCGCGTCTTGGGCACCACTGCCTCTGACAACTCCCGCGTCCTGATTGTCACCGAGGCCATTGACTGAGGTCATGGCGTGACAGGACCGCAGTTGACAGGTTGATATAAATCCTGACTGCGGGAAAATCATGACCATACCGTCAATTTTCCGGGCAACTGCTCTGCGTGCGTTGTGTTTTTGAGAGATTAGTTGTAGTTTTGCGTATAATTAATCTAATCATTGGAATATGGATTACAGAGAAGCAGCAATGCAGTGGACGGGTCCCGCTTATGATGCGGAGACGAGGACCAAGGTCGAAGCACTCCTTCACGGAGACGAGAAAGAACTGGAAGACGCCTTTTACCGCAACCTGGAGTTCGGTACGGGCGGACTGCGCGGCATCATGGGCGTGGGCACCAACCGCATGAACAAGTACACGGTGGGGATGGCCACTCAGGGATTTGCCAACTACATAGCCAAGGCCTTTCCCGGAGAGGAGATAAAGGTGGCGGTGTCCTTTGACTCGAGGAACAACAGCCGCGATTTCGCCAGGATAACGGCCGAGGTGTTTGCCAACAACGGATTCCATGTGTATCTGTTCGACGACATACGGCCCACACCTGAGCTGAGTTTCGCCATCCGTCATTATCACTGCCACGCCGGCGTGATGGTTACGGCCTCGCACAATCCCAAGGAATATAACGGCTACAAGGCCTACTGGCAGGACGGAGCCCAGCTTACCGCCCCTCACGACACAGCCGTGATAGACGAGGTCAACAGGATATCGGATCCATCCATGGTAAGGTTCGGGGAGGACGGAGCGGCCCGGATTCAGATGATGGGAGAGGAGACCGACAAAGTGTACCTGGACTCGGTGCTGTCCCTGATGCTGTCACCTGAGAGCGTGGCCCGTCACCGGGACATCAGGCTGGTCTACACCCCTCTGCACGGTACCGGAGTGCGTCTGGTGCCGCGGGCTTTGAGGCAGATAGGGTTTACTGAGATATATCCAGTGGAGGCTCAGATGGTAAGTGACGGCAATTTCCCGACCGTCGTGTCGCCCAATCCCGAGGAGCCCTCGGCCTTGAGGATGGCTGTGGCCCTGGCGGGGGAGAAAGGGGCCGACATCGTGCTGGCGACCGACCCCGATGCGGACCGTGTGGGCGTGGCCGTCCGCGATGACAAGGGTGAGATGGTGCTGCTGACCGGCAATCAGACGGCTTCGATACTCACCTACTATATACTTACGCGCTGGAAGGAGTCGGGCCGGCTCAATGAGGACACGTACTGCGTGAAGACGATAGTGACGACCGAGCTGATGAAAGCCATAGCTGACAGCTTCGGGGTGCGGATGTACGACGTGCTGACCGGCTTCAAGTATATCGCGCAGGTAGTCCGCGAGAATGAGGGCCGCAGGACTTTCATATGCGGTGGCGAGGAGAGTTATGGCTTCAATGTAGGCGAGTTCGTCCGCGACAAGGATGCCGTGA
Organism: Candidatus Coprenecus pullicola; assembly: GCA_018711925.1. Lineage (GTDB taxonomy): Bacteria > Bacteroidota > Bacteroidia > Bacteroidales > UBA932 > Coprenecus > Coprenecus pullicola. The sequence goes on along the minus strand of DVHR01000040.1, from coordinate 10,384 downwards.
TCACCTGCTCCTTCGTGGCCGAGTGCGCTGCCTGGGCTGCGGATCAGGGGCTGACTCTGTATGGCTTGCTGCAGAAGATATACGCTGAGTTCGGCATATACCGCGAGAAACTGGTGTCGCTGACCAAGAAAGGCGTTGACGGTGTCCAGCAGATAGCCGCCATGATGAGGCGTTATCGTGAGAACCCGCCCTCGCATCTGGGAGAGTCGCCGGTGGTCAAGGTTATAGACTATACAGAACCGGAGAAGACCGGGCTGCCCAAGTCCAATGTACTCAGGTTTTTCGCTGAGGACGGTTCTGTGGTGACAGTGCGTCCCTCCGGAACGGAGCCTAAGATAAAGTTCTATTTCGGGGCGAAGGGTGAGTGTGCCGACAGGACGATAGACTTACTTGTCAGACAGTTTTCGGAATAATGCGGCGGACGCGTTCCAGATGATGTAGAACGCGAATATGAAGAATACGATGCCCGTCCAGTGAATCTTCAGTATGAGAAGAGCGGCTGCGGCGGGTATTGTTATGCACAGAAATGTGAAACGACCTGCGTTGTCCTTCCATTTCATGGATTTGAGCTTCATCGAGAACATCGGAATTTCGCTCACCATGAGGGCGGACAGGATTATGGTGACAATCGGGATGGTCAGGTTGTTGGCCAGGAATGTGTTGGCTATGTGCTCGTAGTGGCCGGCGAATGCGGCTAAGGATGCGGCGCACAGGCCGGATGCCGGAACCGGCAGGCCGAGGAAATTCTCGCTCTGGCGGGTGTCAATGTTGAATTTGGCCAGTCTGACGGCTGTGAAGGCCGCGAGTATGAGCGGGAAATAGCAGACATAGGGATGAACTCCGGTCGTGAAGCCGTCCAGATAGTTGTAGAGAATAAGGGAAGGAGCCAGACCGAAGCTCACTGTGTCCGAGAGGGAGTCCAGCTCCTTTCCTATTTCCGAGTATGCATTGAGGGCACGGGCTGTCAGACCGTCCAGGAAGTCAAATGCAGCGGCTAAAATGATAAAGCCGAGAGCCGCGTCAAGTCTGTCCTGAAAGGCCATGATGACCGCCACCGCCCCTGATATAAGGTTGAGGCAGGTGACGGTGTTGGGTATGTGTTTTCTCAGTCCCATGCCGCCGTTGGTGTTACAGATTCATCTTTGCCCGGATGTCCTGAGGGATGGCGTTCTTGTTGACCATGATATCCATGGTCTTGTATCTTACGAACGCTTCAGATACGTACCATATGCCCTTGTACTTTCCGGCGTCGCCCCATGAGTTCTTCACCATGTAGTATTTCTTGCCGTTCTGGTCTTTGGCGATACCGAATATCTGCATTCCGTGGTCATCGGTGGTCTGGTAGTTGTCGTAACCCTCCTGACGCATCTCCTGGGTAATCTCCAGCTCAGGGCAGGGCGCGTCGAAGGCCTTCTTGTAGAGGTCGTTCTTGGATGCGCCTATCCAGCGGGCCTGGTCGGAGCCGGTCTCTTTCAGCTCTATCTCCAGCTTGTCGTAGTCGGGTACGATGCCGATTCCGTCACGGGTAAAGCCTTTCTCGCTGACGTCTGATGCCCATGCTACTGTATAGCCGTTCTCAAGGGCATTGTCAATGACGGCGATGATGTCGTCGATGGGCACGTTCATGGAAGACTCCCAGAGCCAGTTGTCAGGCACCTCGATGACCATCTTCTCATAGAACGGCTTGTGTGTCCAAGATGTGAGGTCTACATAGTCGTCGAGATTGATGCCGAGGGACTCCATGTAGGTGTGGGGATTGTACTCGGTGCCGTTGACGGTGAAGGTCTCGGGGCATTCTCCCAGATATGCGTCCAGGATGCCCTTGAAGCCTCTTTTCCAGGCTGTGGAGAGGGTGCCGTCAGGGTTGCTGATGATAACGTCCAGATAGGCCTTCAGCACACCGTCCATCTCGAAGTGGCGGTGTCTTTCAGAACCGTAGTTGAGGCCTTTCATTTCCCACTCTGGCACGATACCGTAGTTCTTGAGTCCGTAGAGCACGTTGCCGAAAGAGCTGCCCTGACCGAAGTTGAGGACTCCGTGCAGTCTTACGTATTTCTCGCCTTTCTCCTGATAGGAGTTGTGGACGATGAACATCTCGGAGAGGTCCAGAGAGTCGGTGTATCCGTTCTTGAGAATTTCGGACTCGAAGAATGACAGGGCAGAGAAGCACCAGCAGGTGCCTGAGCTGGCCTGGTCCTTAATCGAGGTGATGGGGTTCTCGATGACGGTTGTGAACTTGTATCCTTCCGGCTCTGCCTCCTTGCTCTTCTTGTTCTTGGCGGAGAGTGCCGGTGTAATCATGCATCCGATGCACAGTGCTGTAATGATGTGTTTAATAGACATAATAAAATAGAATTGATTAAGGTATATTCATGAATTTGTGTGTCTGGAGCGATATCCTCCACATAGGATGACGTTTCACGTAGTCAATAATGACAGGCATTACTCTGTCACGGTGCGTCCATTCAGCCTGTAGAAACGGCAGGCATCCGTCCTTGGCCTCCGCACGGCATTTCTCGGCCCATTCGAAATCATCCTCCCCGCTTATCACGGCCTTGAGTTCGTCCGCGGCCCTCAGTACCTGGCTCTGCGGCGGGCAGTGCTTTTTGGGGGAGAGGCAGATCCAGTCGAAATATCCGCTGAGCGGATGAGTGCCGGAGGTCTCCAGAAAGATATTGTAGCCTTTGTCCTTCAATCCTGAGCATAGGGGATTCAGATTGTGCATCAGCGGTTCTCCGCCGGTGATTATGACATTGGCGGCCGGAGACGAGATGATTTCACCTATTATATCTTCCACAGGTGTGAGCGGATGGCTGTCCGGATTCCATGTATTTTTGGAGTCGCACCACGGGCAATATACGTCACAGCCTCCTAGGCGGATGAACCATGCTGCCCTGCCTGTATTGAATCCCTCGCCCTGTATTGAGTAGAAAGACTCAACCAGAGGAAGGCGCAGGCCGTCGCCTGTGTGTCGGGTGCTGTGTGTGCCGCTCATTATGGGTGTTTCAAATGGATTTAAACGGACAAATGTAATAAAAAACTGTCACAATGTCATAAAATCTTAACGGCAGGCTTTTTGAGTGATTATATGAACAAAGGAGAAAAGTTATGAATAATATGAATTACCCGCAGAACAATAACAACAAGGAATTCCTGGAAAGGTACGCGGTCAATCTGAACCAGCGTGCCCGAGAAGGGAAGCTCGATCCCGTCATCGGCAGGGATGAGGAAATCCGGAGGGTGCTCCAAATTCTGAGTCGAAGGACGAAGAACAATCCTATACTGGTCGGTGAGCCGGGTGTCGGAAAGACGGCTATCTCGGAAGGCATTGCCGAGAGGATAGTCAGTCAGGACGTGCCTGAAAACCTGAAGACCAAGGAAATCTATTCGCTGGACATGGGCGCCCTCGTGGCCGGTGCTAAATATCAGGGCGAGTTCGAGGAAAGGCTGAAAGGCGTTGTCAATGCCGTGATAGAGAGTCAGGGCGAGATAATCCTGTTTATCGATGAGATACACACTCTGGTGGGAGCCGGCCGCTCATCCGGTGCGATGGATGCCGCCAATATCCTGAAGCCGGCCCTGGCCAGGGGCGAGCTGAGAGCCATCGGCTCTACGACTATTGAGGAGTACCGCAAATACTTTGAGGAGGACAAGGCTCTGGAGCGTCGTTTCCAGATGGTAATGGTGGACGAGCCTACTCCCGCGGAGTCTATTTCCATCCTGCGTGGACTGAAGGAAAAATACGAGAACCACCACAAGGTGCATATCGACGATGACGCCATCATCGCGGCGGTAGAGCTGTCGCACAGGTATATCACGAACCGTTTCCTTCCGGACAAGGCCATCGACCTAATAGACGAGGCTGCGTCAAAGCTCCGTCTGGAGATGAACTCGGTGCCCGACCCCATCGACGAGCTGAACCGTAAGATACGGCAGCTGGAAATCGAGAGGGAGGCCATCAAGCGTGAGGGCCGTTCGCCCAAGCTGGACGAGATACAGGCTTCCATCAAGGAGTCCAAAGCTCAGTTGGAAGACCTTAACCGCAAATGGAAGGTGGAGAAAGACCTGCTGTCGCGTATTTCCCAGAAGCGTGCGGACATAGAGCAGTACAAGTTCCAGGCTGACGAGGCGGAGCGCAGCGGTGACTATGGCCGTGTGGCTGAACTGCGGTACGGCAAGATAGCCTCGGCTCAGAAGGAGATAGACGAGCTTACGGCACAGAAGGCGGCCAATCCGGACCCGCTTATCAACGAGTCGGTGGAGCCGGAGGATATAGCCGAGATAGTGTCGAAGTGGACCGGCATACCTGTGACCCGTATGCTTGAGAGCGAGAAGACCAAGCTGCTGCACATGGAGGACATGCTGCACAAGAGGGTGGTGGGGCAGGACGAGGCCGTGCGCGCTGTGGCCGATGCTGTGCGCAGAAGCCGTGCCGGACTGCAGAACGAGAAGAGGCCCATAGGCTCGTTCATGTTCCTCGGTACCACCGGTGTAGGTAAGACAGAGCTGGCCAAGGCCCTTGCCGAGGCCCTGTTCAATGACGAGAACATGATGACCCGTATCGACATGAGCGAGTATCAGGAAAGGCACAGTGTCTCCCGTCTGGTCGGCGCTCCTCCGGGATACGTCGGATACGATGAGGGTGGCCAGCTGACAGAGGCAGTGCGCCGCAAGCCCTATTCGGTGATCCTGCTGGACGAGATTGAAAAGGCGCATCCTGACGTGTTCAATATCCTGCTGCAGGTGCTGGACGACGGCCGTCTGACCGACAACAAGGGCCGTACGGTGGACTTCAAGAACACAATCCTTATCATGACATCCAATGTCGGAGCGGAAGTCATACAGGAATATATGCAGAGACTGGAGCATATTGACGGCAAGGGCGGACGGACAGAAGTCCTGGAGGAATGCCGCCGTACTGTCATCGATATACTCAAGAAGACCATGCGTCCGGAGTTCATCAACCGTATTGACGAGATCATCATGTTCGAGCCTCTGACCCGCAAGGACATACTCGGTATCCTTAACCTTCAGCTCAGTGCGCTGAGGAAGAAGATGGAGGAGCACGGCATATCGATAGAATTCAGCCGTAAGTTCATCGATTTCATGGCGGAGAAGGGATACGATCCGGCCTACGGCGCCCGTCCTATCAAGCGTATCCTCCAGCGGGAGCTGGTCAACATGCTGGCCAAGGACCTCATCGAGGGTTCTGTCTCCAAGGACAAGCCTGTACTGGTGGATATTTCCGGAGACCGGATTGTCATCACCTCGAAGTAATGCAGGAATTAGCCGGATTAAAGGGTTGGAGTCCCATCGTCGGATTCCAGCCCTTTTTCAATATATCTCCTGCAAGTCTTTTTTAAAAGTTCCTGTCCGGGAAGCGGCGGCACTGAGTGTCCGTTCCTCAGAATGGCGTGTTCGGGGAACAGAAACGGTAAACTGAGTAATACCTGTGAAATGCAATGTTTTGATTTACAATGCTTTATGAGTACGGTCCGTGTCTCATGTTGACTTCAAATACGTCGATAAGAACAGGTGATTTCTATAAATTATTGATTATCATTGAATTGTGAGTAGCGGTCTGCTGCTGTACCAACAGTTACAATAGCAGTGACTATTGATCATCTTTTTGGTGTTTCCGGTAGATGGTGATGCCGGTGGAGAGTATCTGCGAGACAAGTGCTTCGTTCCTGAGTGAGTTCAGTATCGAGATGTCGAACTGGTACGGAAGAAGCAGGTCATCTATTGCCAAGGACAGTCGGACAAGATTCTCATGAGTGAGATCATCCCCAGTCAGAGTAATATCTACATCGGAAAACGGTTTATATGTATTCTTTGCTCTTGATCCATAAAGGATTACGGTCTCAATATGTCCATCCGCTGCAAAGAGCTGCTTTAGTCGGTTAATCTCTATGTCTTTGAGTCCGAACGGCATGGTGATCAGAATAATGTAGGTTCAGTATCGTGCTCTTTGCTTAGCAGCAGCGACATCCTCTTTTCAAAGTCCTGAAAGAGCGGGAAGTAAACATTCAATATAGACAGATAGATATTCCCGGATATGTCATCATCGTACAGATGTGGTGTCTGATTGCGGTCAATTATTGACTCCATCCAGCGGGAATCCGAGATCAGCCCTATCTCCAGCGCGCGCCTGAAAGCGTCACGGGAATCTTTTATATCGGAATATCCCTGATATTCAGCATAGTCTTTCATGACTTTCCAGGCCAGTTCATGTGTGTATTCAAACCGTTGGATGAGTCCTTCCTTGATAAGGTCGTCCACATCCTCGTCCCATTCCATTTGCCTTTGGACGATGTCCACAGCTTGGGACAGTCGTCCCAAAGCCTTGCGGTAATTATTGAATCTCTGTTCCCAGCGGATATCATCACTCATAATATGAAGTTTTGTAAACCGAGTACAAAAATAGAGAAATCCGGCGATTTCTACTGTTTTTGTCATCAAAAGAACTGACTCATGAAGTATCCTGTTTCCACGATGCAGGCGTAGTTATAGAGTCGTGGGATGCTTTGTCCGCATTCCTGTTGTGCTCCATGATGTCGTCTTGATAGAAGAACGCCTCAGAAGAACTGCAGGGGAAGCATCCGCGGGATATTTTTACGGAAAAAGTGAAACGGATTGTTATATTTGCGCGGCATAAATTTTAAGAGGATGTTTGTGGTTTTCGGATTTCTGGCAGGTGGTTTGATTGCCGGATGGTTTCTCAGGCGCAGAAGGTTCGCATGGACGGGCAGGTTGTCGGTCTTTCTTATATGGCTGTTGCTTTTTCTTCTCGGTCTGGAGGCCGGAGGCAACAGAATGGTGATGCAGAGTCTGCCGTCACTTGGGCTGGAGGCTTTGGGCGTGGCCGTGGCATGCGCTGTGGGAAGCTGTGTTATGGCCTTGCTGTTGTGGACCTTTGTCAGGAAACGCGGTGCTTCGGATGATCGGAAAGGTATGCACGGAGAATCCGGCTCCGGAAAATCTACGGCCGGGAGCGATGGCGGCACCGGGTTGAGGGCTGTGGCAGACAGTATCGTGATCGTGGCATTCTTCGCAGCCGGGATTCTGTGCGGGCTGTATGGACTGCTTCCGTTTGATGTCACCGAAACCGGTATAGCCGTGTACGCCCTGTATGCCCTGATATTCGTTGTGGGCTTCACTATCGGCAACAGTCCGGATGTCATAGGCAGTTTCCGCAGACTCAGTCCGGGACTTGCCTTGCTGCCGTTGTGTACTGTCATCGGGACTCTGGCCGCTTCCGCTCTGATGGGACTGCTGCTTCCGCACCGCAGTGTCCAGGAGACTATGGCAGTCGGCTCCGGATTTGCCTACTATTCGCTTTCCAGTATCATCATAACGGAGTATGAAGGGGCGGAACTGGGCACTGTCGCGCTCGTTGCCAATATTGTCCGCGAGTTCATTACCCTTCTGGCAGCCCCACTGCTGGCACGATGGTTCGGTCCATTGGCTCCCATAGCCGCCGGAGGAGCCACTACTGCGGATGTCACCCTGCCGATAATAACCAATACTTGTGGAGAACGGTATGCCGTCCTGTCCATATATCATGGGTTCGTAGTGGATTTTTCCGTCCCTTTTCTGGTGACATTTTTCTGCGTTCTGTGATTTCTGAATAAAAATTACTAACTTTGAACGATTTTTGAAGGATATGCGTATGGAAAATCTGGAATATAAGATTGCAAAGGGACTGCTGGATATCGAGGCAGTCAAGCTCAGTCCTGAAAAGCCTTTTCTCTGGGCATCAGGGCTTCATTCTCCTATTTATTGTGACAACCGCAAGGCTTTGTCCTATCCGGGGTTCCGCAGGACTATCTGCGAGTCTATGATCGAGATAATCAATGCGGATTTCAAGAAGGTCGACGTGATAGCAGGTGTGGCTACAGGGGCTATTGCCTACGGTGCCATTGTTGCGGAGATGATGGGCAAGCCGTTTGTGTACATCCGTTCCAAGGCCAAGGACCACGGCATGGGCAATCAGGTGGAGGGCGTGCTTCACGGAGGCGAGAGTGTGGTGGTCATTGAGGACCTCATATCCACCGGTCAGAGCAGTCTGGCGGCGGTGGACGCACTGATCAGGTGCGGAGCTCACGTGGCGGGCATGGTAGCTATCTTCTCCTATAACTTTGACCGTTCCCGCCGTGCGTTTGAGAACGCGGACGTGGAACTGCATACTCTGTCCAATTATGATACCCTCATAGATGTGGCCGTGGATACGGGCTATGTGAAGGAAGAGGATGCCAGGATGCTGAAGGAGTGGCGTTACGACCCGGATAAGTGGAGCAAGGATCATGAGTGATACTAGTGTGAAAGGTCGTGAGGTGCTGCTCAAGCGGCCTCCTATGACCATATTCAGTCTGTTCTCCGACTTGAGCCTCCTGGTGCAGAATGTTCCCGAGGAGTACGGTGGCAGGATACAGGCCGACAAGGATAGTATACATATTGAGTACAAGGGCATTAAGTTCGGTATTGTCGTAGACAGGCGCGAGCCGTTCTCGCTGGTGGTGCTCAAGGATGACGGCCAGTCTTTCCTGCCGTTCACGATATCGTTCTTCATGGATCCTGTCGGCATAGACTCGACTCTGTTCCATATAGAGCTTACGGCCGAACTCAACTTCATGATGAAGATGATGATCGGCAACAAGTTGCAGGAGATGGTGGACAGCATTACCGACCAGATAGAGAAGGCCATCAACAGTTTGGCGGCTGGTCAGAGTGTGGATTTCTCCGACATCAAGCCGCCGGTCAGTTTCAGCTGACGGCAGTGGATTCGATGCCGATGCTGCCGGAACAGTTTATAGCACAGCTTACACTCTCCCTCGGTCCCGAAAGAGCGGGGGAGGTTCTTTATTTTATTCAGAATACGGCTCCATCAGTTGCCGTACGGCTCAATCCGTTCAAGATGCCTTCTGCAGACATGAGTGCTGATCAGGCTGTCTGTGACGCTTTGTCCTGGCTTCCGGTTGACAGAGCGCGCAGGACATTCTCGCAATGGGGCAGTTTCCTGGAGACCCGTCCCGAATTCTATCTGGATCCGCTCTTTCATGCCGGCACATATTACGTCCAGGAGGCTTCTTCCATGTATCTCGAGAGGATTTTCCCGATTATGAGGCAGATGAGGGAAGACCGTCCTTCCGGAGCATTTGCCGTGCTGGATCTGTGTGCGGCTCCAGGCGGCAAGACCACCCATCTGCTGTCGATGCTGCGTGGGATACCCGGGGCTTTCTTAGTCAGCAACGAGATCATCCGTTCCCGTGCGTCAGTGCTGTGTGAGAATGTCTCCAAGTGGGGGGCCGCCAATGTCATTGTCACCAACAATGATCCGGCTGATTTTGCGGCTTTGCAGGCGTATTTCGATGTGGTGGTGGTAGATGCGCCGTGCTCAGGGGAGGGGATGTTCCGGAAGGACCGCGGTGCGGTGGAAGAGTGGTCGGAGGCCAATGTACGGCTGTGCGCTGACCGTCAGAAGCGGATTCTGTCGGATGTGCTGCCGACCTTGCGTCCGGGCGGTCTACTGGTTTATTCCACTTGTACCTTCAATCATTTCGAGGATGAGGACATTGTAGCGTGGCTTGAGTCCGAATACGGATTTGAAGTGTTGGAGCAAAGACATTTCTATCCCGGAGACGAAGGGGCGGGGGAAGGATTCTTCTTCTCGTTGTTGCGTATGCCTGACAGATGTGCAGGAGACCATGTACACCAGCGTGATGTATTTCCGGCTGGTCTGCGTGGCAGCCGTTGCGGGAACGGTCGCAGGGCGGGCGGATCGGAGATTTACCGGCCTTTCGAAGCAGTGGATTGGATCAGAGATGGTTTCAGGGTATTCAGAAAGGGAAATATAGTCAAGGCTTTTCCGGATGGAGTCTGTGCTGAGATGCAGATGTTTGAATCCTGCTCCGGTCTGAGAATTATGATGTCCGGCACGGCCGTGGCGGAGGTCAAGGACGGCAGCAAAGGCAGACTTTTGGTATTGCCGCAGTACTCTTTGATTCAGAGCGACGTCTATCATCGTGGGAGTCTGCCGGAGATAGATGTCCCGTTAGACACAGCCCTGGCTTACCTGCGCCGCGATCCGATCGTGCTGCCCGAAGCGCCGTCGGGCTATGTCGTGCTTACTTACAGCCCGGGCCTTTCCGCATTACCTTCTGAAGGAACGGCTTCCGAGTCCGGGAAGTGTATCGTTCCCGTTCTTCCCTTCGGTCTGGTCAAGAATCTGGGAAACCGCTGCAACAGCCTTCTCCCTCATTCTGTCGCTCTTCGGAAAAGGTAGGTCAGTGTGGATGCGGCAGCCATATTCTCCTGAAAATCTTTGAATATCGTAGATAATATGTTATATTCGCATATGTTAATTAAAAGTAAGGACTATGAA